>NZ_JBEXSI010000019.1:0-123420 GCF_040613515.1 Streptomyces sp. NPDC006261 | reverse complement strand
GAACAGCCAACTGTGGTGCGGAGCCCGGGCGATGTCACCCCCGACGTGTGTGACGAGGTGAGCGTCGCCGCTCAGTGCTCCGGTGATGCGGTCATGCGTGAGGGCTGGTTCAGCTCTCGGTTTCGCCGTTGATGAACCGCTCGACGTTCTCGCGAGCCTCGTCGTCGAAGTACTGGACCGGCGGGGACTTCATGAAGTAGCTCGAAGCCGAGAGGATCGGGCCACCGATGCCGCGGTCCTTGGCGATCTTCGCCGCACGGACGGCATCGATGATGACACCGGCCGAGTTCGGGGAGTCCCACACCTCGAGCTTGTACTCCAGGTTCAGCGGAACGTCGCCGAAGGCGCGGCCCTCGAGGCGCACGTACGCCCACTTGCGGTCGTCCAGCCAGGCCACGTAGTCCGAGGGGCCGATGTGGACGTTGTCCGCACCGAGCTCGCGGTCACGGATCTGCGAGGTGACGGCCTGCGTCTTCGAGATCTTCTTGGACTCCAGGCGCTCACGCTCGAGCATGTTCTTGAAGTCCATGTTGCCGCCGACGTTCAGCTGCATCGTGCGGTCCAGGACGACGCCCCGGTCCTCGAAGAGCTTCGCCATCACGCGGTGCGTGATGGTGGCGCCCACCTGGGACTTGATGTCGTCGCCGACGATCGGGACACCGGCCTCGGTGAACTTGTCCGCCCACTCCTTGGTGCCCGCGATGAAGACCGGGAGGGCGTTGACGAAGGCGACCTTGGCGTCGATGGCGCACTGCGCGTAGAACTTCGCGGCGACCTCGGAACCGACGGGGAGGTAGCAGACGAGAACGTCGACCTGGTTGTCCTTGAGGACCTGGACGACGTCGACCGGGGCGTCCGCGGACTCCTCGATCGTCTCGCGGTAGTACTTGCCCAGACCGTCGTGGGTGTGGCCGCGCTGGACGGTGACGCCCGTGTTCGGCACATCCGCGATCTTGATGGTGTTGTTCTCGCTGGCGCCGATGGCGTCCGCGAGGTCGAGGCCGACCTTCTTCGCGTCGACGTCGAAGGCGGCGACGAACTCGACGTCGCTGACGTGGTAATCGCCGAACTGGACGTGCATCAGGCCGGGCACCTTGCCGGCCGGATCTGCGTCCTTGTAGTACTCGACGCCCTGCACCAGCGAGGCGGCGCAGTTGCCCACGCCTACGATGGCTACGCGAACCGAACCCATTCCGGTTGCTCCCTGTGTAATCGGTGTTTCCGATGAAGTCCCCGCGGAATGCGGTGACTTCACTTGGCGGTGTCGTCGGACGGATCCGGCGGGGTGTCACCCCGGCGCCGGGGCAGGCCGCCCGTCTCTCCTGATGTGTCCTGCTGAGCAGAGCCCTCGGGCGAGGATCGTCTCTGATCCCGTCCCGACCGCTCGCTCTCGATGAGCTCGTTCAGCCAGCGCACTTCGCGCTCCACGGACTCCATGCCGTGTCGCTGCAGCTCAAGTGTGTAGTCGTCGAGTCGTTCACGCGTGCGGGCGAGGGAGGCGCGCATCTTCTCCAGACGCTCTTCCAGCCTGCTGCGCCTGCCTTCGAGCACCCGCATCCGCACGTCTCGTTCGGTCTGGCCGAAGAAGGCGAAGCGTGCCGCGAAGTGCTCGTCCTCCCAGGCGTCCGGACCGGTGTGCGAGAGCAGCTCCTCGAAGTGCTCCTTACCTTCAGCCGTCAGCCGGTAGACGATCTTCGCCCGGCGCCCGGTGAGGGACGAGGCGGGCGTGGTGTCCGCCGGGTCACCGGAGGGCTCCTCGATCAACCAGCCGCTGGCCACCAGCGTCTTGAGGCATGGATAGAGAGTCCCGTAGCTGAACGCACGGAAGATGCCCAGCGACGTGTTGAGGCGTTTACGCAGCTCGTAGCCGTGCATCGGAGACTCGCGGAGCAGCCCGAGAACGGCGAACTCGAGGATGCCGGAGCGTCGGCTCACGTGCGTCTCCTCCTTCTGCCGTTGGTTCCGCGGGAACCGTCTGCCGGATCCACTGACGTACTTATGCCGCACTGATGTATCGACTCGATACATCAGCACGATAGATCGGTACGACGGGTTCGACAAGGGTGACCTTCGTGAGCGGCGTCACATCGTCAATTCGTAGGAAGCGACTTGCGTTGTTTGGGGTGAAGTTCGGCCCTAGGAGGGTTTTGACCGTGCGTAGTCTGTGCGGCATGCAGACCACCGGGAACCGTGAGGCGCCGTTGCGCGTCAGTTATCGCGGACTGCCGGATGTACTGCGGATGAGCCTTCCGCAGGGCTGGTCCGTAATTCGGGGGGACCGGATCTCAACTGCCGCTTCCAGGCGCTCTCGCCTGCCCGAGGAGTAGTCGTTCCATGAGCGAGCACCGTCGCAAATCGTCTCAGCCGCAAGGTGGCGGGCGGGCCGCGGCCAGACGAGCCGCCCAGCAGCCAGCAGGACGCCGAGCAGCGCCGTCACGCAGAGCTACATCCGTGTCACATGCCGAGCCGCAGGGCGAGGAGCGCCCGTACGGCAGCCGTGCTGAGGCCCGTCGTGCGGCTCAGCGCGGCGGGGGCCGGCGGCGGGGTGGCCAAGATGCCGGGCCTCCCGGCAAGCAGCGCCTGATCGACTACCCGCGGCACGGCCGGTACGGATTCCGCCGCTGGCTGCCCTCGTGGAAGCTCGTCTCGGGCCTCTGCGTGGGCTTCCTCGGCATGCTGATGGGCGTGGCTGGCGTCTCGTACGCCCTGGTCGACAAGCCGAACATCCAGGATGCCGCCAAGGCGCAGAACAACGTCTACTACTGGGCCAACGGCAAGCAGATGGTGGCGACCGGCGGGGTGGCCAACCGCCAGGAGATCAGCTACGAGCAGATCCCCGTGGCGATGCGCAACGCCGTGGTCGCGGCCGAGAACAAGAGCTTCTGGACGGACAAGGGCATCGACCCCAAGGGCATCGGCCGTGCGGTGTTCAACATGGCCACGGGCGGTCAGACCCAGGGTGGTTCGACCATCACCCAGCAGTACGTGAAGAACTCGCGGCTCAATCAGGACCAGACGCTCTCGCGCAAGTTCAAAGAGCTCTTCATCACCCTCAAGGTCGCCGGGGAGGAGAAGAAGGAGACGGTCATGGCCGGCTACCTCAACGTCTCCTACTACGGGCGTGGCGCCTCCGGTCTGCAGGCCGCGGCCCGTACGTACTACGAGAAGGACGCCACGGACCTGAACCCGAGCGAGTGCGCCTTCCTGGCGACGCTGCTCAAGGGTGCGAGCTACTACGACCCGGCCGGTGCCACCGACATCGACCCCCAGGGCGCGACCCCGGAGAAGAACCGCGAACGCGCCGAGAAGCGCTGGAAGTGGATCCTCGACGAGCAGGTCAAGGACGGCAAGATGTCGGAGGAGGACCGGGCGAAGTACAAGGAGTTCCCCGAGCCCAAGCCGCCGAAGAAGAACGCGAAGCTGGGCGGTCAGACCGGCTACCTGGTGGAGCTGGCGCGCAAATACTTCCTCGCCAACAACGACCGGAACATCACGGCCAAGGACATGGAGCTCGGCGGCTTCGAGATCCACACCACCTTCGACGAGACGAAGGTGAAGCAGCTCGCCAAGGCGGTGGACAAGGTCTACAAGGCCAAGATCCGCCCCGAGGAGCGTCCGAAGACGGACACCCATGTGGAGTTCGGCGGTGCCTCGGTGGACACCAAGACGGGCGCCATCCTCGCCACGTACGGCGGACAGGACGCCACGAAGCACTTCACCAACAACGCCGACGCCACCGGCGCCCAGGTGGGCTCGACGTGGAAGCCCTTCGTCCTGGCCGCGGCGATGCGGTACGGCGTACGCGACCCGAAGCTCGGACCGGACCAGGACGACACCCAGCGCACCATCGTCTCGCCGGAAAGCATCTACAACGGCGACAACAAGCTCCAGATCAAGGAGTACAACGGCAAGGTCTGGAAGGACCAGGACGACAACGAGTGGCTCCAGACGAACGACGGCGACTACAACCACGGTGAGATCGACCTGCGACACGCCATGGAGCAGTCGGCCAACTCCCCCTTCGTGCAGCTCGGTATGGACGTCGGGACGGACAAGGTCAAGGAAGCCGCCGTCGCCGCCGGCCTGAAGGACGACGACATGATGGCGGACTCCACCGTTCCGTCGTTCTCCATCGGTACGTCCTCGCCCAGTGCCATCCGGATGGCGGGCGCCTACGCCACCTTCGCCACGAGCGGCCAGCAGAACCCCACGTACTCGGTCACCGAAGTGAAGGAGAAGGGCAAGACCGTCTTCCAGCACAAGAAGCAGCCCAAGCGCGCTTTCTCCCCGCTCGTCGCGGACAACGTCACGGACGTGCTGAAGAACGTGGTGGAGAACGGCACGGGCAAGCCCGCACGGCTCGAGGGACGTGAGGCGGCGGGGAAGACGGGCACGACGGACGGCAACAAGTCCGCATGGTTCGTCGGTTACACCCCGCAGCTCTCGACGGCGATCAGCATGTTCCGCATGGACGACGACGAGACGAACACCAAGCGCAAGTTCGAGGAGATGTTCGGCACCGGCGGCGAGAAGAAGATCCACGGAAACTCGTTCCCGGCGTCCATCTGGCACGACTACATGACCGCGGCGATGAAGAAGGAGAAGGTCCTCTCGTTCCCGGAGCCGCAGCCCATCGGTGACACGGTCTGGGGTGGTGGCGCGGCCAGCCCGACCCCGACCCCCACGCCGAGCCCGACACCCTCGCCGACGCCCTCCAGCGAGGAGCCGGAGCCGCCGACGCCTTCCCCGACGCCCACCACTCCGTCACCCACGCCGAGCAAGACCTGCGAGTTCTGGGACCGGGAGTGCCAGAACCCCAACGGCGGTGGAGCGAACGCCGGAGCCGACGGAGGCGCGAACGCGGGAACGGACGGCGGTGGAGCGAACGCCGGAACCGACGGAGGCGCGGACGGGGGAGCCGACGGCGGTGCCAACGCCGGCACCACCGAAGGCACCACGCAAGGGACCACCGAGGGTGCCAACGGCGGGAACGCCGGAACCAACGGAGGCGGGCTATGGAGCGGCGCCAACGGCGGATAGCCGCACCGCTCCAGGGCCCGTGAACGGCCCTGGACGCCCGTAGGACGAGGGCCGCCGCACCGGACGTGGGGTGCGGCGGCCCTCGTCGCGTTCAGGGGCAGCGGCACGCCTCTCCGTACCGTCTCTCCGTACTCCGTACGCGCTCCTTCGCTTCCCCGCCTGTGTCCTGGGCCGGTCCATGCCCCGGCCACAGTCCCGTACGGCAGGATGTGCGGCATGCCAAGCCCCAGTGCAGAGGACACGAGCGTGCAGCAGCAGGAGCGGCCCGTCGTGCGGCCCACCGATCAGGACGAGGTCGCGGCGGCCGGCAGTGAGCTGTTCGGCGGGCGGGTGGGGCGCTGGGCACGGCTCGGCGACGGCCCGCTGACGCCCGTACGGGTCGTCGCCCTGACCATGATCGGGATGTTCGCGCTCGGCATGGTCCAGAAGATCCCCTGCTACGAGTGGGCCTGGTTCCGCGGAGCCACCTCGCAGTACACGCACGCCTGCTACTCCGACATCCCGCACCTCTTCCTGGGACGCGGCTTCGCCGACGGCCTGGTGCCGTACTTCGACCGGCTGAGCGGCGACATGCAGTACCTGGAGTACCCCGTACTGACCGGGGTGTTCATGCAGGTTGCAGCCTGGCTGACCCTCACGCCGGACAGCGACCCCATCCAGCAGCGCGAGCAGATGTACTGGATGGTCAACGCGGGCATGCTGATGATCTGCGCGGTGATCATCGCCGTGTGCACCGTACGCACGCACCGGCGGCGCCCCTGGGACGGCCTGCTGGTCGCGCTGGCTCCCGCGTTCGCCCTCACCGCAACGATCAACTGGGACCTGCTGGCCGTCGCCCTGACGGCCGCGGCGATGCTCATGTGGTCGCGGGGCCGGGTGCTCGCGTTCGGTATCCTCATCGGCCTCGCGACGGCCGCCAAGCTCTACCCCGTCCTGCTGCTCGGCCCGCTCCTGGTGCTCTGCTGGCGGGCGGGCCGGTGGCGCGAGTACGGCACGGCCCTGCTCGGCGCGGGCGCGGCCTGGCTGGCGGTGAACCTGCCGGTGATGCTCTACGCACCCGAGGGGTGGCGGAAGTTCTACACCTTCAGCCAGGAGAGGCCCATCGACTTCGGCTCGTTCTGGCTGATCATCACCCAGCGCACCGGGAAGCCCATCGACGTCGAGACGGTGAACACCGCCTCCGTGGTCCTCATGGTCGTGTTCTGCGCGGGAATCGCGGGCCTGGCACTCACCGCCGCCCGGCGGCCGCGCTTCGCCCAGCTCGCGTTCCTGGTGGTGGCCGCGTTCATCCTGACGAACAAGGTCTACTCACCGCAGTACGTGCTCTGGCTGATCCCGCTGGCCGTACTGGCCCGCCCGCGCTGGCGCGACTTCCTCATCTGGCAGGCCTGCGAGGTCATGTACTTCCTGGGCATCTGGTTCTACCTCGCGTACACGAGCGGCGGCGACAAGCACCAGGGGCTGCCGCAGGAGGGATACCAGCTCGCGATCGCTCTGCATCTGCTGGGCACGCTGTACCTGTGTGCCCTGGTCGTCCGGGACATCCTGCTGCCGGAGAAGGACCCGGTGCGCCGGGACGGGTCGGACGACCCGTCGGGCGGGATCCTCGACGGGGCGCCGGACGCGTTCGTGCTGGCACCCGAGACCCGGACGTCCGGGCACACGGCCCCGAGGGTCACAGGGGCGGCCCAGGTGAGTTGGGGCGCGGCCCGGGAGCGCTGACCCGGGGCGGCTCGCTCAGCGGTCGACGAGCCGGTCGGGCTGCGTGGTCGTGTGGCGGAGATGGGCGACCAGCTCGTCACCGACCCGCGGCTCCTGCGCGTCGGACGGCACGAACAGGATCGACACCTGCATGTGCGGCGGCTCGGCGAACCACCGCTGCTTGCCCGCCCAGACGAACGGCGACAGGTTGCGGTTGACGGTGGCCAGACCGGCGCGGGCGACGCCCTTGGCCCGCGGCATCACCCCGTGCAGCGCCTTGGGCGCCTCCAGACCGACCCCGTGGGACGTACCGCCCGCGACGACGACCAGCCAGCCGTCGGACGCGGCCTTCTGCTGGCGGTAGCCGAACCGGTCGCCCTTGACGACGGGCGTGACGTCCAGGACGGCCCCCCGGTACTCCGTGGCCTCGTGGTCACCGAGCCAGAGCCGGGTCCCGATGCGGGCGCGGAAGCGGGTCTGCGGGAACTGCTGCTGAAGCCGGGCCAGTTCCTCGGCGCCCAGATGGCTGACGAACATGGTGTGCAGCGGCAGCCGGGCGGCACGCAGCCGGTCCATCCACCCTATGACCTCCTCGACGGCGTCCGAGCCGTCGGTGCGGTCCAGCGGCAGGTGCAGCGCGAAGCCTTCGAGGCGTACGTCCTCGATCGCCGCGTGCAGCAGCCCGAGCTCCTCCTCCTTGACCCCGTGCCGCTTCATCGAGCTCATGCACTCGATGACGACGCGGGCGCCCACCAGGGCGTGCACCCCGTCGACGGAGGAGACGGAGCGGATGACGCGGTCCGGCAGCGGAACGGGCTCCTCGCCCCGCCGGAACGGGGTCAGGACCAGCAGGTCGCCGCTGAACCAGTCTTTGATCGTGGCGGCCTCGTAGGTGGTGCCCACGGCAAGGGTGTCCGATCCGAAGCGGATCGTCTCGTCGGCGAGCCGCTCGTGGCCGAAGCCGTAACCGTTGCCCTTGCAGACCGGTACGAGTCCGGGGAACTGGTCGATCACGGACTTCTGGTGCGCCCGCCAGCGCGCGGTGTCGACGTAGAGGGAGAGCGCCATGGCCGGCCCGGAACCTTTCTGGTGGCTGCGGTGAATCGGGGAACGAACGGGGTGTGCCGAGAGGGTGGTGGAGCCGGTCAGCGGCGCGACATGTACATGTCGAGCGCCTTGTGGAGCAGCTTGTTGAGGGGGAAGTCCCACTCGCCGACGTACTCGACCGCCTCGCCGCCGGTGCCGACCTTGAACTGGATCAGACCGAAGAGGTGGTCGTTCTCGTCCAGCGAGTCGCTGATGCCGCGCAGGTCGTAGACGGTGGCGCCCATCGCGTAGCTGTCGCGCAGCATGCGCCACTGCATGGCGTTCGACGGCCGGACCTCGCGCCCGATGTTGTCGGAGGCGCCGTAGGAGTACCAGACGTGCCCGCCGACGACGAGCATCGTGGCGGCGGAGAGGTTCACGCCGTTGTGCCGGGCGAAGTAGAGCCGCATCCGGTTGGGGTCCTCGGAGTTGAGGACGGTCCACATGCGCTGGAAGTACGAGAGGGGGCGCGGGCGGAAGTGGTCGCGCACGGCAGTGATCTCGTAGAGCCGCTGCCACTCGGCGAGGTCCTCGTAGCCGCCCTGGACGACCTCGACACCTGCCTTGTCGGCCTTCTTGATGTTGCGGCGCCACAGCTGGTTGAAGCCCTTGAGGACGTCCTCCAGGGAGCGGTTGGCCAGCGGCACCTGGAAGACGTAACGGGGCTGTACGTCACCGAATCCGGCGCCGCCGTCCTCGCCCTGCTGCCAGCCCATCTTCCGCAGCCGGTCGGCGACCTCGAAGGCGCGCGGCTCGATGTGGGTGGCCTCGACGTCGCGCAGGCGCTTCACGTCCGGGTCCTGGATGCCGGACTTGATGGCCGCCGAGTCCCAGCGCCGGATGACCACCGGCGGGCCCATCTTCACGGAGAAGGCGCCCTGCTGCTTGAGGTGGGCGAGCATCGGCTGGAGCCAGTCGTCCAGGTTGGGCGCGTACCAGTTGATGACCGGGCCCTCGGGCAGGTACGCCAGGTAGCGCTTGATCTTCGGCAGCTGGCGGTACAGGACGAGGCCCGCCCCGACCATCTCGCCGTCTCTGTCGAACCAGCCCAGGTTCTCCGAGCGCCATTCGGTCTTCACATCAGCCCACGCCGGGACCTGGCAGTGACTGGCCGAGGGCAGGCTCTGGATGTACGCCAGATGCTGCTCTCGGCTGATGGTCCTCAGGGTCAGGCTCATGCGGGGCGCTCCTCGGCAGGTGTGTCCCCATGGGTCAGGGGCTCCGGCTCTCGCGCCGAAGCCTACTGTGACCGAGGGGTACCCGGCCTGGCAGCGTAGGGCCGGACCGCCCGCGGCAGACCGGCACGACCGCCTTGGCGGCCGCCCCGGGTCATGCGCCGCTCAGGTGATGACGCCGCCGAAGAGGCCGCCGTGCGCCATACCGAGGTAGAAGCCGACCGCGGAGGCGCCGATCCCCATGATCAGGCCGAACCTCTCCCAGGTGGTCTTCGAGATGTACTGGCCGTAGACACCGGTGAGAATCCCGGCCAGCCCCGCCCACGAGCTGATCAGGTGCAGATGGTGGAACATCGCCGTCACGAAGGCGAGGACGCCGAGCACGCCGGTCACCACCATCAGGACGTCCTGGACGGGGTGGGGCCTGCCGTCCGTCGCGAAGAGCGAGCCGGTGGCGGGGCGGCCGGTCGTGGACCGGGAGCCGGCGGGACGAATGGTCTGTGCCATGGATGACCTCCTGGCCGGACGGGCGGTGGAATGTAGCGCCTCTCACACCGCATCTGTCTCGATTGTGCCCCTGCGGATCCGGATCCGCAGGCCGGAATCCGGACCGGAAGTGCCCCCTGACCTCCGGATTTCAACCGGAAGCCGGTCTACAGGTAGTCTGTACGGTCTGCACCGGTGTCTGCCCAGGCCAGCACGGCGAGCCCCTCCTCCAGGAACATCCCGGGAGCGGATTGTCAGTGCCGGGTGTTCTCCTCGGAGACGCCGTTGCACTACGCATCACGACCCTCCTGCCACGGAACGACCGTGGCCGCTGAGTCCAAAGGAGGTGGGTTCCACATGCGTCACTACGAGGTGATGGTCATCCTCGACCCCGATCTCGAGGAGCGAGCAGTCTCCCCGCTGATCGAGAACTTCCTCTCCGTTGTCCGTGAGGGCAACGGAAAGGTGGAGAAGGTCGACACCTGGGGCCGTCGTCGGCTCGCTTACGAGATCAAGAAGAAGCCCGAGGGCATCTACTCGGTCATCGACCTGCAGGCCGAGCCTGCGGTCGTCAAGGAGCTCGACCGCCAGATGAACCTGAACGAGTCGGTCCTCCGGACCAAGGTCCTCCGTCCCGAGATCCACTGAGCATCTAGCTCAGCGTTTTTCGGGTCCGAGTAGCAGCAAGCAGCCAGAAGCAATCCCCGCCGAGAGGTTCACCCATGGCAGGCGAGACCGTCATCACGGTCGTCGGCAATCTCGTCGACGACCCCGAGCTGCGCTTCACCCCGTCCGGTGCGGCGGTCGCGAAGTTCCGTGTCGCGTCCACTCCCCGCATCTTCGACCGGCAGACCAATGAGTGGAAGGACGGCGAAGGCCTGTTCCTCACCTGCTCGGTCTGGCGACAGGCGGCGGAGAACGTCGCGGAGTCGCTCCAGCGAGGCATGCGCGTCGTCGTGCAGGGCCGGCTGAAGCAGCGGTCCTACGAGGACCGTGAGGGCGTCAAGCGCACGGTCTACGAGCTGGACGTCGAGGAAGTCGGCCCCAGCCTCAAGAACGCCACGGCCAAGGTCACCAAGACCACCGGTCGCGGCGGTCAGGGCGGCCAGGGCGGGTACGGCGGCGGTGGCGGCCAGCAGGGTGGCGGCAACTGGGGCGGCGGTCCCGGTGGCGGTGGCCAGCAGGGCGGCGGCGGTGCTCCCGCCGACGACCCGTGGGCGACCGGCGCGCCGGCAGGCGGTCCGCAGAGCGGTGGCCAGCAGGGCGGCGGGAGCGGCTGGGGCGGAAGCCCCGGTGGTTCCGGTGGCTCGGGTGGCTCCGGCGGCTCTGGCGGCGGCTACTCGGACGAGCCCCCTTTCTAGGGCGGCTCGTACCCCCACTTCTTGATCACACAGGAGAAACACCATGGCGAAGCCGCCTGTGCGCAAGCCTAAGAAGAAGGTCTGCGCGTTCTGCAAGGACAAGACCCAGTACGTGGACTACAAGGACACGAACATGCTGCGGAAGTTCATTTCCGACCGCGGCAAGATCCGTGCCCGCCGCGTCACCGGCAACTGCACGCAGCACCAGCGTGACGTCGCCACGGCTGTCAAGAACAGCCGTGAGATGGCGCTGCTGCCCTACACGTCCACCGCGCGATAAGGGAAGGGTGACAACAGCATGAAGATCATCCTCACCCACGAGGTCTCCGGCCTCGGCACCGCCGGCGACGTCGTCGACGTCAAGGACGGGTACGCCCGTAACTACCTGGTTCCGCGTGGCTTCGCCATCCGCTGGACCAAGGGCGGCGAGAAGGACGTGGCGCAGATCCGCCGCGCCCGTAAGATCCACGAGATCGCGACGATCGAGCAGGCCAACGAGATCAAGGCCAAGCTCGAGGGCGTGAAGGTCCGTCTGGCCGTTCGCTCCGGCGACGCCGGCCGTCTCTTCGGCTCGGTCACCCCGGCTGACGTCGCTTCGGCGATCAAGGCCGCCGGTGGTCCCGACGTCGACAAGCGTCGCGTCGAGCTCGGTTCGCCGATCAAGACGCTCGGCGGGCACCAGGTGTCCGTCCGTCTGCACCCCGAGGTCGCAGCGAAGCTCGCAGTCGAGGTCGTTGCTGCCTAAGGGCAGAGCTCAGCAGAGCAGGTGAAGGGCCGCATCCCGTCGGGGATGCGGCCCTTCACTGTGTGCCGGGTGGACTGTTTCACGTGAAACGGCGGGGGCATTTTCTGGTCCGTGCCCGTTTCACGTGAAACGGCCCGTGGAGCCTGTGTATCAGCGGGTCGCTCCGGTGACGATCCACCGGCCGGAGCGGGTACGCCCCCAGAGGGTGATCAGCCGGACGGCCATCATCAGTGTCATCGCCCACCAGAGGGCGGTGAGGCCGCCGCCGAGGGCAGGCACCAGAAGCGCGACGGGGGCGAAGACGGCCAGCGTCACCAGCATGGCCCACGCGAGGTAGCGTCCGTCTCCGGCTCCCATCAGTACGCCGTCCAGGACGAAGACCACTCCGGCGATCGGCTGCGAGACCGCCACGACCAGGAGCGCCGGGAGCAAGGTGTCCTTCACCGCAGGATCGCTGGTGAAGAGTGGGATGAAGAGCGGCCGGGCGAGCATGATCAGCACCCCGAGTGCGATGCCGCAGCCGATGCCCCACTCGACCATGCGACGGCAGGCCTCGCGGGCGCCCTTCACGTCGTTCGCCCCCAGGTACCGGCCGATGATTGCCTGCCCCGCAATGGCGATGGCGTCGAGCGCGAACGCGGTCAGGCTCCATAGGGAGAGGATGATCTGGTGCGCGGCGATGTCGGTGTCGCCGAGCCGGGCGGCCACGGCGGTGGCGATCATCAGGACGGCCCGGAGCGACAGGGTCCGGACCAGGAGGGGCACGCCCGCGCGGGCACTGGCCCTGATGCCGACGGCGTCGGGGCGGAGGGAGGCGCCGTGTCTACGGGCTCCGCGTACGACCACGATGAGATAGGCGACGGCCATGCCCATCTGGGCGATCACCGTGCCCCAGGCGGATCCGGCGATGCCGAGGCCGACCCCGTAGACGAGGGTCACGTTGAGGATGCCGTTCGCCGTGAAACCGCCGATGGCCACGTACAACGGGGTGCGGGTGTCCTGGAGTCCTCGCAGCACGCCGGTGGCTGCCAGGACGACGAGCATCGCCGGGATGCCGAAGCTGGAGATCCGCAGATACGTGACGGCGTACGGGGCGGCGGTGTCGGAGGCGCCGAAGACGTCGACGAGCCAGGGGGCCGAGGGGATGGCGAGTGCCACGACGACGGCGCCGAGCAGCAGGGCGAGCCAGATGCCATCCATGCCCTGGCGGATAGCGGCGGGCAGATCGCCAGCCCCGACACGGCGGGCGACGGCTGCCGTGGTGGCGTAGGCGAGGAAGACGAAGACGCTCACGGCGGTCATCAGCAGGGCTGCGGCGATCCCGAGACCGGCCAGTTGCGGGGTGCCGAGGTGGCCGACGACGGCGCTGTCGACCATCACGAACAGGGGCTCGGCGACCAGCGCGCCGAACGCCGGTACGGCGAGGGCGACGATCTCGCGGTCGTGCCGTCGGCGGCCTGTTCGGGGGGTGGTGGGGGCCGGAGTCATGAGGGCTAATCTAATCTTCCACAGGTAAGAGATGCAATGGGGTTGCGTCCCTTACCTTGGCGCGGCTGGAGCGTGGATCCGGGAGCCGTTTGCAGTGATCTTGGAATCGCGGCGAAAGTTTTTCTCCCCCACAGTCGGTGGACGGAGAACATGCAGGTCAAGCGGGTGATGGTAGTCCTGCTATGAGTTTGTCCACAGTGCTGTCCCCCGTTCCGTGCACAGGTTCTGAGGAGTTCTCCACAACATCTGGTCCGTCATCCACATGCCCTGTGGATAACCAGATTGGCTGACGGTGGAGACAGGCCTACCGTGGTCCGGCGCCCGCACTCCGTTCCGGCTCCGGAATCTGCAGAACCAGATGCGCCGGAAGCGGAGTCGGGCGACTTGTTTGTCGGTGCCGTGCCGTAAGAAAGAGTGGCACGGCTAGGTCCGCGAAGCGGACGGGAGGAGGTGGGCCGGTGAGCATTCCCGAGCCTTTGGACGACCCCTGGACCGAGGCTGGTCCCGGCGACCGTCTGCCTGTCTCCCGCCCGCGCCGCGGGGAGCGCAAGGGGAACCGCGAGGACCGGCACGACCGGGGCTCGGACGACGGCTGGGACGGCGGCTCCCCCGGATTCGAGCGGGTCCCCCCCCAGGACCTGGACGCGGAGCAGTCGGTGCTCGGCGGCATGCTGCTGTCCAAGGACGCCATCGCCGACGTCGTGGAGATCATCAAGGGTCACGACTTCTACCGCCCGGCGCACGAGACCGTCTACACGGCCATCCTCGACCTCTACGCCAAGGGCGAACCGGCCGACCCGATCACGGTCGCCGCCGAACTGGTCAAGCGCGGGGAGATCACCAAGGTCGGCGGGGCGCCGTACCTCCACACCCTGGTGCAGTCCGTGCCGACCGCGGCCAACGCCTCGTACTATGCGGAGATCGTCCACGAGCGGGCGGTCCTCCGGCGGCTCGTGGAGGCCGGCACGAAGATCACGCAGATGGGATACGCGGCCGACGGGGATGTCGACGAGATCGTCAACTCCGCGCAGGCCGAGATCTACGCGGTCACCGAGCAGCGCACCAGCGAGGACTACCTCCCCCTCGGCGACATCATGGAGGGCGCGCTCGACGAGATCGAGGCCATCGGGTCGCGCAGCGGCGAGATGACCGGCGTCCCGACGGGTTTCACCGACCTCGACGCCCTGACGAACGGCATGCACCCGGGCCAGATGATTGTCATCGCGGCCCGCCCCGCCATGGGCAAGTCCACGCTGGCGCTGGACTTCGCACGCGCCGCGTCGATCAAGAACAACCTGCCCAGCGTCATCTTCTCCCTCGAAATGGGGCGCAACGAGATCGCGATGCGTCTGCTGTCGGCCGAGGCACGGGTGGCCCTGCACCACATGCGGTCCGGCACGATGACGGACGAGGACTGGACGCGGCTCGCTCGCCGCATGCCCGAGGTCTCGGCCGCCCCCCTCTACATCGACGACTCCCCCAACCTGTCGATGATGGAGATCCGGGCGAAGTGCCGGCGGCTCAAGCAGCGCAACGACATCAAGCTCGTGATCATCGACTATCTGCAGCTGATGCAGGCCGGCGGCTCGAAACGGTCCGAGAGCCGTCAGCAGGAGGTCTCGGACATGTCCCGAAACCTCAAGCTGCTGGCCAAGGAACTGGAGGTCCCGGTGATCGCACTCTCGCAGCTGAACCGTGGCCCGGAGCAGCGCACGGACAAGAAGCCGATGGTGTCCGACCTGCGTGAGTCCGGCTCCATCGAGCAGGACGCCGACATGGTCATCCTCCTCCACCGCGAGGACGCGTACGAGAAGGAGTCACCGCGCGCGGGCGAGGCCGACATCATCGTCGGCAAGCACCGTAACGGCCCGACGGCCACCATCACCGTGGCCTTCCAGGGCCACTACTCGCGTTTCGTGGACATGGCGCAGACCTGAGGGTGGCCGGGCTCTGCTGTGAGCCCTCTCCAGGCCAGGAGATGATCGCTTCATGCCTGAGATCGTTCTGATGTCCGATCCGAAGGCTGCGGCCGTTACTGGGCCCTGAAGGAAGGAGCGGCCGTCGCTCACTACGGGCCCAGGGAACTTCACTGACCGCGTGCCCTCCACGGCAGGCGTGGAAGTGGCTTCGCGCCTGGAATTCCCCTCGTCAGGCGGCAGCCCGTCGGGTAAGGGTTGACCATGACTTCTCCCAGTGAAGAACTGCTCCCCAGCACCCGGCGTTCTCTCGTCCACCGCGTCGCCACAGCGCAGCGGGAAGGCCGGGCGCCCTCCCTCGCGGCCGCCGTGCAGCGGGAGGGACGGATCGCCTGGAGCGGGGGCCGTACGGGCCTGGAGGGGCAGGGGCCGGACGCCGATACGCAGTACCGGATCGGCTCGATCACCAAGACGTTCACCGCGGTCCTGGTTCTGCGGCTGCGGGACGAGGGACTGATCGACCTGGACGACCAGCTGGAGAAGTACCTCCCCGGCACCGGGGCGGGCGGCGCAACCGTCTTCCAACTGCTCGGCCACAGCGCGGGGCTGGGCGCCGAGGCGCCCGCCCCCTGGTGGGAGCGGACCCCGGGGGCCTTGCGGCCGGAGCTCGCCGACGTACTCGGCGAGCGGCCGCAGATGCACCCGGCGGGCCACCGCTTCCACTACTCCAACCCCGGCTACACCCTGCTCGGTTCGCTGATCGAAGCGGTACGCGGAGTCTCCTGGGAGGTGGCGCTGCGCCGCGAGGTCCTGGAGCCGCTGGGCATGCACCGTACGACAGGCGAGCCGGTCGCTCCGTACGCGGAGGGCTGGGCCGTTCATCCCTGGGCCGATGTGGTGGTGAGCGAGCCTGCCGAGGATCTGGGACTGATGGCGCCCGCGGGTCAGCTCTGGTCGACCGCGGCCGACCTGCTGCGCTTCGCGGCATTCCTGGCGGAGGGTGACGACCGGGTCCTGTCGGCCACTTCCGTACGGGAGATGAGGACGCCCGCCGCGCCCGCCGCCGAGGGTGGGGGCAACGCATACGGCCTCGGCCTGCAGGTGGTGAAGACCGGCAGCCGCGTGCTCTTCGGTCACGCGGGTTCGCTGCCCGGGTTCGTCGCCGGCCTGTGGTTCAGCGAGGACGACGACATCGCTGCGGTCGCCCTCGCCAACGCCACCTCGGGGCTGCCCGCCGCCACGGTGGCCGCCGAGCTGCTGAGTATCGTCGCGGATGCGGAGCCGCGGATCCCGGTGCCCTGGCGCCCGCTTTCCGAGGTCGACGAGGAACTGCTGGCCCTGACCGGGATCTGGCACTGGGGGACCCACACGTTCGCGCTGAGGCTGACCGGCGGCCGGGGTCTTGAGCTCAGGCCCCTGGGCGGTACCGGACGCGGAGCCTCGTTCGTCCCCCGGCCGGACGGCACCTGGACGGGCCTGGACGACTACTACGCGGGGGAGACCCTTCGTGTCGTACGCAGGGAGGACGGCTCGGTCGACCACCTCGACCTCGGCTCGTTCACCTTCACCCGTGAGCCCTATGAGGCGGGCTCCGATGTTCCGGGCGGGCTGGACCCGGCGGGCTGGCGGGGGTTCGGCGGCTGACGCCCGGTCCGTGGCGGCCGGTGGGGTTGATGTTTCACGTGAAACGTCAACCCCACCGGCCGTTGGCGTTCAGATAGCGAGCCTCTCAGAGAGCGAGCCCCTCAGAGAGTGAGCTTGAAGCCCACGTGGCTGGCCGTGAATCCGAGCCGCTCGTAGAAGCGGTGCGCGTCCTCGCGGGTGACATCCGAGGTGAGCTGCACCAACCGGCAGTCCTGGCGACGGGATTCGTCGACCGCCCACTGGATCAGCTGCGTACCGAGCCCGCTGCCCCGCTCGTCGGCGTGGATACGGACGCCCTCGATGATCGAGCGGGTGGCGCCGCGCCGGGACAGGCCGGGAACCACGGTCAGCTGGAGCGTCCCGACCACGCGGTCCTCGCGGACGGCAACGACGACGTGCTGGTTCGGGTCGTCCACCAGTCGTCGGAACGCGGCGCGGTACGGGACGAGGTCGTCCGGCGACTCGCGCTGCGCGCCGAGCGGGTCGTCGGCCAGCATGGCCACCACGGCGTCGAGATCGGTCTCGGCGGCAGGGCGTATCTCAAGATCGCTCATGATCGGCAGCGTACGCGCTCCGCAGGTCTCAGGCAGGGGCCTTCAGCTCTTCGACCGCCCGGACCAGGGGGGCGAGCTCGGGGTTCTCCGACGCCTCGTCCAGCGCCGCCCGCAGGGCGCGGTCGTTGGTCGGACGGGCCTCCGCCAGCAGGGCGAGACCGGCCTCGGTCACATCGGTGTAGATGCCCCGCCGGTCGGTGTCGCACAGATACCGGGTCAACAGCCCGCGGTCCTCCAGTCTCGTGACCAGCCGGGTGGTGGCGCTCTGGCTGAGGACCACGGCGTCGGCGACCTGCTTCATCTGGAGATGGCCGCCGGGGCCGCTGTGCTGCCGGCTCAACACGTCGAGCAGCGAATACTCCCGCGCGCTGAGCCCGTGGCCCGACTGGAGGGCGCGTTCGATGCGGGCCTCGATCTTCCCGTGGAGCAGGGAGAGGGCGCACCAGCTCTGGGCGAGGGCGGTCAGGGCGGGGTCGGTCGCGGTCATGGTCTCTCCTCCGGGCGGGAGCTGCGTGGCTCCAGGATAGGGGACGTCTGCAATAGCCCGCGCTTGCAATTAGTCAGCGTCTGCAATTATTGTGAACGCTCGTAAGACGCAGGCGCAATTCTCAGGGAAGGTGAAAAGCCCATGCCGCTCGCGCTCCTCGCCCTGGCCATCGGGGCATTCGGGATCGGAACGACCGAGTTCGTGATCATGGGATTGCTCCCCGAGGTTGCTGCGGACTTCCAGGTCTCGATCCCGACCGCAGGCTTCCTGGTGACCGGCTACGCGCTCGGGGTCGTCCTCGGTGCCCCGCTGATGACCCTGCTGGGCACCCGGGTCACCCGTAAGCGGATGCTGATGCTCCTGATGGGGCTGTTCATCGTGGGCAACGTCGTGTCCGCCCTCGCCCCCGTCCTCGGCGTCATGCTCACCGGCCGGGTGATCGCCTCCCTCGCGCACGGCGCCTTCTTCGGCATCGGCTCGGTGGTCGCGGCCGATCTCGTGGCTCCGCAGAAGAAGGCCGTGGCCATCGCCATGATGTTCACCGGACTCACCGTCGCCAATGTCGTCGGCGTCCCGCTCGGCACCTACATCGGGCAGTCCGCCGGCTGGCGGACCACGTTCGTCCTCGTGGCGCTCCTCGGCGTGATCGGGCTCATCGGAGTCGCGAAGCTCGTCCCTGAGCAGCCCAAGTCCGAAGGCGTACGCATCCGCCACGAGCTGGCCGCGTTCCGCAACGTCCAAGTCCTGCTCGCGATGGCCATGACCGTCCTGGGCTTCGGCGGAGTCTTCGCCGCGCTCACCTACATCACCCCGATGATGACCGAGATCGCCGGCTACTCGGCCTCCTCCGTCACCTGGCTGCTGGTCCTCTTCGGCCTCGGCATGGTGGGGGGCAACCTGGTGGGCGGACGGTTCGCCGACCGTCATCTGATGCCGATGCTGTACGTCTCGCTCGGCGCGCTCGCCCTCGTCCTCGGCCTGTTCACCGTGACCGCCCACAACAAGGTCGCCGCAGCCGTCACCATCGTCCTGATCGGTGCCCTGGGCTTCGCGACCGTGCCCCCGCTGCAGAAGCGGGTTCTCGACCAGGCGGCGGGCGCTCCCACCCTGGCCTCCGCGGTCAACATCGGAGCCTTCAACCTCGGCAACGCCCTCTCCGCCTGGCTGGGCGGCCTGGTGATCGCCGCCGGTCTCGGCTACACCGCCCCCAACTGGGTCGGCGCGGTCCTCGCCGCCTCCGCCCTGGTGCTGGCCGTGATCTCCAGCCTGCTGGAGCGCCGTACCGCCGGAGCCGAAGGCCGGATCGTCGCCGGGAACAGTCCCGCGCCGGTCGCCGTCCGGGTCCGGCACTGAGCATCCGCCACAGAGCCTCCCCACACAACGATCAGGAGCAGTTCCATGAGCACCGCCTCAACCGCTGTCGCTCCGCTGACCATCCAGGACGCCGAGGCTCTCGTCACGGCCGCCCGCTGCTCTTCTTCGCCGCTGGCATCCCTCTGCACCGCGGCGGCCGGCTGTTCGGCACCATCGGGGTCGGCGGGGGAGCGCCGGAGCAGGACCACGGGTTCGCGTCCGCTGCGGCGGACTCCCTCGTCTGAGGCCTGGCAGCCGGAATCAGGACCCGAGCCGCTGGAGGACCGCATGGCAGCCCTCACCGCCCGTTCCGGCGGTCCGGCTGCCGGGCGTCAGCCGGTCGCGATGGTGAGGGGGGCGAATCGGCGGGTGGCGTCGCCCGGGAGGCCCGCGATGCCGTACGTCATCACCGCGGTACGGGAGCCCGGTTCGAGACCGCGCTCCACCAGCCAGCCGAGCAACTCCTCGTGGCGCACGTCGACATCGGCCCGCAGCATCCGGTCCGTGGTGGCGGCCAGCGCGGTGACGAGGGCCTTCGCGGTGGCCGTGTCGCGCGCGATGAGCGGGCCGACGACATGGGCGTCGCCGCTCGGCCAGAGGGCCGCGTAGCCGGTCAGCTCGCCGCTCTTCTCCGCGACCTGGAGCCGGTCGGAGAAGGCCGGGAGCCGGGCGATGATGTGCGTACGGTCGATACCGAAGACCGGCAGGTCGAGGCGGACCATCGCCTGGAGGTCGTCCGCGGTGGCCGGACGGATGGTCACCGCCGGATTCCGAGCCGCGGTCGAATCCCGAGCCGCCGCCGAATTGCGGGCTACGACCGAAGACGGGGCCTCCTCTGCCCGGAACCGGCCGAGAACCCGCTCGGCCCGGCCCACGCGGGCGAAGCCGAGCTCCTCGTAGAGCCGCTGCCCCTCGGGTGTGGCGTACAGCGCGAGCGGGGTGGACCCGGCCTCCTCCATGACATGGCGCATGAGCCGCCGGGCGATCCCCTGGCGGGCGTGGCGTGCGGCGACGAGCAGCATGCCGACGGTCGCCAGGCGGGGCCCGTACGACGTCAACACGCAGGCCGCGACCAGACCCGTCCCATCGGGTTCCGCGATCCCGTACCCCGTACCCGCGGAGAGCAGCAGCCCCCATCGGTGCTCGTCGCGTGGCCAGCCCCGGTCCTCGGACAGGTCGGCGCAGGAGGCCAGGTCCTTCCGGGTGAGGCGGCGTACGGGCAGGTCGACGAGGGGCAGAGGTGAGGGGCTGTGCATGGGGCCAGGCTGTCCGACGTGATGATCGCCCGTCCACCGGTTTCCCGGAACTGGCCGAGAACCGAAGTGCCCTCGCCTGGTTTCACGTGAAACATGAAGCGCGGCAGCGTGCGAGTCCGGGCCCGTCAGCTCAGGTCGGGTGCGTGCATCGCCCGTACGCCCTCGATGTTGCCGTCCAGATAGTGGCGCAGGGAGAGCGGTACGAGGTGGACGGCGGCGATCCCGACCCGGCTGAACGGCACCCGGACGATCTCGTACTCCCCGCAGGGCTCGTCGATCTCCGGGCCGTGCCGTTGTGTGACGTCCATCGACACGAGCCGGCAGACGAAGAAGTGCTGGACCTTCACCCCGGTGACGCCGCCGTCCGCGATGTGCTCGACGGTGTCGACGAAGCAGGGCACCACATCGACGATCTTGGCACCGAGCTCCTCGTCGACCTCGCGGTGGAGCGCGTCGACGACGGTGGCGTCCTCCGGCTCGACCCCGCCGCCGGGCGTGAGCCAGTACGGATCGACCCCCGGCTTCGTGCGCTTGATGAGGACGAGGTCGTCCCCGTCGAGCAGGATGGCGCGTGCGGTGCGCTTGACCACAGGACGTTCGGTCATGGCAAGAGAGTGGCCCGCGCGGGCCCGTCTGAAACTCCTCCGGCCTACCGGACCGCTTCGTCCAGCGCCCGCTCGACGTCCGCCAGCAGGTCCTCCGGGTCCTCCGCACCGACCGAGAAGCGGATGAAGCCTTCCGGCACGGCGTCGCCGCCCCAGCGGCCCCGGCGCTCGGCGGTGGAACGTACACCCCCGAAACTCGTAGCGTCGTCGACCAGTCGCAGCGCGGCGAGGAAGCGCTCCGCCGTCTCCCGGTCGGCCAGCTCGAATGACACCACCGAACCGAAGCGCCGCATCTGGCGCACGGCAATCGCGTACGACGGGTCGGCGGGCAGACCCGGATACCGCAGCCCGGTGATCTCGGCCCGCTCGGCCAGGGCCTCGGCGAGGGCCAGAGCCGTGGTGCACTGCCGGTCGATGCGCAGCTGGAGGGTGGCGAGCGAGCGGTGGGCGAGCCAGGCCTCCATCGGGCCCGGGATCGCTCCGACCACCTTGCGCCAGCGCCGTACATCGGCGGTCAGCCGGGGATCACGGCAGGTGACATGGCCCAGCAGGATGTCGCCGTGCCCGGTCATGCCCTTGGTGTCACTGGCGACCGAGAAGTCCGCGCCGAGCTCCAGCGGGCGCTGGCCGATCGGGGTGGCCAGGGTGTTGTCGACGGCTACCAGCGCACCAGCCTCGTGCGCGGCGGCCACGAGCCGGCGGATGTCGCAGACGTCCAGGCCCGGGTTGGAGGGGCTTTCGATCCACAGCAGCTTCGCCCCATCGAGCAGCGCCAGCTGGGAGTCGCCGCCGGTCGGCGCGGTCCGGACCCTGACGCCGAAGGCCGTCAGCTGCTCCCGTACGAGCGGCAGTGCCTGGTAGCCGTCCTCCGGCAGCACCACGGTGTCGCCGGTGCGGACCTGGGAGAGCAGTACGGCGGTGATCGCCGCCATGCCGGAGGCGAACACCGTGGTGCTCACGTCCTCGCCGGGCGCTTCCAGCTCGCCGATGGCCCGCTCCAGGTGGGTCCACGTCGGGTTGGTGTCCCGGCCGTAGGTATAGGGGCCCACCGGTTCGCCGGAGAGGTGGAAGTGCGCGGCGAAGACCGGCCCGGGCAGGGTCGGTTCGTACTGCTCCGGTTCGGGAAGTCCGGCGCGTACCGCGCGCGTTCCGTCGCCCAGGGTGCTCATGATGCTCCGTAATCCGTAAGTGGTCGGACGGCCCGGGGAGAGGCCGTGTTCAGTCCTCGTCCGGCAGGACCATGTTGAGGGCCCAGGAGACGACCGAGATGATCAGGGCGCCGAGTACCGCGGTCCAGAAGCCCTCGACATGGAAGCTGAGATCGAAGACGCCGGCCAGCCAGGAGGTCAGCAGCAGCATCAGGGCGTTGACCACCAGGGTGATCAGCCCCAGCGTCAGGATGAACAGCGGGAACGTCAGGAGCTGGACCAGCGGCTTGACCAGGAAGTTCACCACACCGAAGATCAGCGCGACCAGGATCAGCGTGAGGACCTTGCGGCCGGTGGAGCCGCCCTCCAGCGTGATGTTCCCGATCAGCCAGATGGCCACGGCCAGCGCACCCGCGTTGGCGATCGTCTTGACTACGAAATTCTTCATGTGTCTGATCGTGGCAGACATGATCGGTGGTGGACACCGACAGCACATGCGGAACCCGGAGCACGGGTCACAAGGGGCGGACGGGCCATGAAGGCATTCAGACTGGACGAGCTGGAGGCGGAACGGGCCGCCAACGACGGCGCCTACCTGCAGTTCGTGCGGGAGCGGAACATGTCCGTCGGCCTGTACGCCCTGGACGCGGGCGAACTCGATCCGCAGCAGCCGCACCAGCAGGACGAGGTGTACTTCGTCGTCAGCGGTCGTGCGGCGATCACGGTCGGGACGGAGACGACGCAGGTCGGCCGGGGGAGCGTCGTCTATGTGCCGGCCGGAGTGGCCCACAAGTTCCACCACATCACCGAGGACCTGCGCGTGATGGTCGTCTTCTCGCCTCCGGAGGGCTGAACCCCGGGTTCCCTAAGGGTTCGATCAGGGGTCTTCAAGGGCTGCGAGGCCCCCGCCGGGGTCTCTCGCGCCCTTAGCATCGAGGCAGGAACCCAGAGAGACGAGGTAGATGGCGATGGCCGTGCGGGAAATATACGCGGGGATGCCCTGGTGGGTGAAGTGGATCGCGGTGCCCGTCATCGCGATCTTCGTGTTCGGTGGTCTGATCGCCAGCGTGATCGGCTTCGTGATCAGCCTGCTCTTCAAGGCGCTGGTCTTCGTCGTCCTGGTCGGCGGCCTGGTCTTCGTCGTACGCAGGTTCATGTCCTCTTCGTCCTCGCGTGGTGACTGGTAGGAAGGCCGCCGCAGGCCCGTGCGGGACCGGGAATACGCACAGGCCTGCGGATTAGCCCAGCTGAGCTAAGTCCAGGAGGAAAACCCCCTCCGGCCGGAGGGGGCCGATACAGTGACATAACGCTGCCGCCATCTGGAATGTGACCTTCTGTCACCGAACCGACCGAGTGACCAGTGGTTTGAACGACAGTCCGGTCGTGGGTGCGGCAGGCCCGTGGGGGCGGCCTCCACGGGTGGGCTGACGGCCCGTCACCATGCCTGGGGGTGGCCTTTGACCACGGCATCGAGCACCGCTGTCCCGACGCTGATCGGTTCGGTTCAGCGGGCGTTGAGGCTGCTGGAGGCTGTGGGCACCCATCGGGACGGGGCGCCCGCCAAGCAACTCGCACGGGAGGCGGGCCTTCCGCTGCCGACCGCTTACCACCTGCTGCGCACCCTCACCCATGAGGGATATCTCCGCCGGGAGAACGGCGTCTTCCACTTCGGTGCGGCCGCCGAGAACCTGGCCGCGGCCCAGGGTCCGAGACGCCGCCCCTCCACCGTCACCGACTCCCTCGCGCACTGGCGGGACGCCATCGGAGTTCCGGTGTACTGCGCCGTCTACCGCGAGGGCGAGATCGAGCTCATCGCGGTTGCGGACGCCCCCGAGGCTCCGGCGGTCGACGAGTGGGCCTCCTTCCGCGAGACCGGCCACGCGCATGCGATCGGACAGTGCCTTCTCGGCCAGCTCGACGAGAAAGACCGCGAGGATCACCTCGACCGGCACCCCGTACGGCCCCTCACTCGTTACTCAGTGCGAGATCGCGCGGCACTTCTGGAGCGGCTGCGAACATTGCGGCGGGGTGAACCGGTCATCGAACGCCAGGAGTACGCACTGGGGACCGTCTGCGCCGCGATTCCCGTCACGGCCGGTGCCACCATTGCGGCGATGGCCATTTCCGTACCCCTGGACCGGGAAGAACGGTTACTGCCCGCAGTCGAACAGCTACGTGGCGAAGTGGCGAGCCTCTTGCGTTCGTTCGTGTTCTCTATCAGTATCTGAAAAATCACTCCTTGTGATCTGCTATCGCGTGCACCACGATGGCGTCAATAGGGCCATAGGGGATCATTCCTGGCCAGTTTCATCTACTGCGGGGTTGAACGATGCGCGAGTCGGTTCAAGCAGAGGTCATGATGAGCTTCCTCGTCTCCGAGGAGCTCTCGTTCCGTATTCCGGTGGAGCTCCGGTACGAGGTGGCTGATCCCTATGCCATCCGGATGACGTTCCACCTGCCCGGCGACGCCCCGGTGACCTGGGCATTCGGCCGCGAGCTATTGCTGGACGGGCTCAACAGCCCCAGTGGCGACGGCGATGTGCACATCGGGCCGACCGAACCCGAGGGTCTCTGCGATGTGCACATCCGTCTCCAGGTCGGCGCGGACCGCGCGCTCTTCCGGGCCGGTACGGCACCGTTGGTGGCGTTTCTCGACCGGACCGACAAGCTGGTGCCCCTCGGTCAGGAGCACACGCTGGGTGACTTCGACGGGAATCTGGAGGAGGCGCTCGGCCGCATCCTCGCCGAGGAGCAGAACGCGGGCTGAGCGGCCCGTACCTGCCCGCCTCGCGCCTCTCACGGCTTACGGCGGCGGCCCCTGCCGGTCCGTGCGGGGGCGGCGGCCGTGGACGAGGAGGTGTCGGCGCCCGGGCGGTCCGCGGAGACCACCAGCGCGGCGAGCACCGTCGTCACCGGCACCGAGGCGACCAGACCGATCGAACCGACCAGCGTCCGGACGATCTCCTCGGCGACCAGCTCGCTGTTGGCCACCGTCCCCACGCTGCTCTGGGCGATGGAGAAGAGCAGCAGCAACGGCAGCGCCGCGCCCGCGTACGCCAGCACCAGGGTGTTCACGACCGAGGCGATGTGGTCCCGTCCGATGCGGATACCTGCCCGGTACAGCCCGCGCCAACCCATCCGCGGGTCCGCCTGGTGCAGCTCCCAGACGGCGGAGGTCTGGGTGACCGTCACATCGTCGAGCACCCCGAGCGATCCGATGATGACACCGGCCAGCAGGAGACCACTCATGTCGATGTCCGGATAAAGACCGTGGATCAGCCCGGTGTTGTCGTCGGTGTTGCCGCTCAGGTCCGCCCAGCCGATGAACAGGGAGCCGAGGAGCCCGATCAGTAGCAGCGAGATCAGCGTGCCGACGACCGCGACAGACGTACGGGCCGTCACCCCGTGGCACATGTAGAGCGCCGCCAGCATGATGGCACTGGCGCCGATCACCGCCACCACCAGCGGATTCGAACCCTGCAGGATCGCCGGCAGGATGAACAGGGTCAGTACGGCGAACGAGACGGCCAGCGCCACCAGCGCCATCACCCCGCGCAGCCGGCCCACCGCGATCACCGCCAGCGCGAAGATCGCGGCCAGCAGCGTCATCGGGATCTTCCGGTTCACATCGGTGACGCTGTACTGGAGGTCGCGGGGCGCGTCGGGGGCGTACGCCACGACCACGCCCTGGCCCTCGCGCAGTTGGCGGGGCGCGTCCGGCTGGACCACCTCGACGAACTTACGGCCCTTGTCGTCGCCGCTGGTCACCTCGACGGTGGCCTTCGCACACTCCCCCTCCTGCTCGGCGACTGCCTCGCGGCCGGAGGGCGTCGAGGTGTCACCGGTGGGGGGGACCTGCGCGGCGTTGACGTCGGCGCAGTCGACCTTGACGACCTGGACGACCTTGCCGTCCTGGGTCTGCCGGTCGAAACCGACGCCGGTGCGCTCGTGGTCGGGAACGCCACCGGGCCAGAACGCGATCAGGCCGACGACGACCGCCGTGGCGAACGGGATCACCACGGCGGCGATGACCTTGCGCAGGTGTTTGGAGACGGGGGCGGCGGGTCCGTGGCTGTGCGTGTGGCCGTGGGAGTGGCCCTGGGGCGGCTGAGGCGGCTGGGGCGCGGGGTCGCTTTGGGGGGAGGTCACGGGGCGATCATCGCAAGAACAGGAGGGCCCTCTGGTCAGCTC
Source organism: Streptomyces sp. NPDC006261 (assembly GCF_040613515.1). Taxonomy (NCBI): domain Bacteria; kingdom Bacillati; phylum Actinomycetota; class Actinomycetes; order Kitasatosporales; family Streptomycetaceae; genus Streptomyces; species Streptomyces sp. NPDC006261. The sequence goes on along the minus strand of NZ_JBEXSI010000019.1, from coordinate 97,184 downwards.
GCCGGAAAGGACGCTAGCGTGGAGGCACCTTTGCACACGCGGGAGCTCGGAGCACCGGGCTGAGAGGGCGCTGACCGCCGTACATCCGTACGGGGCACGCTGCGCCGACCGCCGAACCTGTTACCGGGTAATGCCGGCGTAGGGAGTAGGTCTCATGACCACAGCGGACGCACGCACGCCTGCCTCGAAACAGAACGACGGAACGCCGGACGGCACGACGCCGGTCGGGGCGCCGAACGACGAGGCCGGAAAGTCCATCGGCTGGCACAAGGGGTACGTCCAGGGCTCACGCCAGGACCTCCGGGTGCCGGTCCGGCAGGTGCATCTCACCAACGGCAAGGACGTGACGCTGTACGACACGTCGGGGCCGTACACCGATCCCGGAATCGACACCGATGTCCGCCGGGGCCTCGCGCCCCTGCGGGAAAACTGGATCATCGCGCGCGGCGACACCGAGGAGTACGCGGGTCGCCCGGTCCGTCCCGAGGACGACGGGCTCAAGCACACCTCGCCGCGCGGCGGGCTGCGTAACCTCGACGCCGTCTTCCCCGGCCGCCCGCGCCAGCCGCGCCGCAGCCGCGACGGACGACCCGTCACCCAGCTCGCGTACGCCCGGCGCGGGGAGATCACCCCGGAGATGGAGTACGTCGCGATACGGGAGAACGTCGAGGCCGAGGTCGTCCGCGAGGAGATCGCGGCGGGCCGGGCCGTGTTGCCGGCCAACGTCAACCATCCCGAGATCGAGCCGATGATCATCGGCAAGCGGTTCCTGGTGAAGGTCAACGCCAACATCGGCAACTCGGCCGTCACCTCCTCCATCGAGGAGGAGGTGGACAAGATGACCTGGGCGACCAAGTGGGGCGCCGACACGGTCATGGACCTGTCCACCGGCCGCAACATCCACACGACCCGCGAGTGGGTGCTGCGTAACTCCCCCGTGCCCATCGGCACCGTCCCGCTCTACCAGGCCCTGGAGAAGGTCGACGGCCGGGCCGAGGAGCTGACCTGGGAGATCTACAAGGACACGGTCATCGAGCAGGCCGAGCAGGGCGTGGACTACATGACGGTTCACGCCGGAGTGCGCCTGCCGTACGTCCCGCTGACGGCCCGCCGAAAGACCGGCATCGTCTCGCGCGGCGGCTCGATCATGGCGGCGTGGTGCCTGGCGCACCACAAGGAGTCGTTCCTCTACGAACACTTCGAGGAGCTCTGCGAGATCCTCGCGACGTACGACGTCACCTACTCGCTCGGTGACGGGCTGCGCCCCGGTTCGATCGCGGACGCCAACGACGAGGCGCAGTTCGCCGAGCTGCGCACGCTGGGCGAACTGAACACCATCGCCAAGCGGTTCGGCGTCCAGACGATGATCGAGGGCCCCGGGCACGTCCCGATGCACAAGATCAAGGAGAACATCGACCTCCAGCAGGAGATCTGCGAGGAGGCGCCGTTCTACACGCTCGGCCCACTCACCACGGACGTCGCGCCCGCCTACGACCACATCACCTCGGGCATCGGCGCCGCGATGATCGCCTGGTGGGGCACCGCGATGCTCTGTTACGTCACGCCCAAGGAGCACCTGGGGCTGCCCAACCGGGACGACGTGAAGACGGGCGTGATCACTTACAAGATCGCTGCCCACGCGGCCGACCTCGCCAAGGGGCACCCAGGCGCGCAGGAGTGGGACGACGCGCTCTCCGACGCGCGGTTCGAATTCCGGTGGGAGGACCAGTTCAACCTGGCCCTCGACCCGGACACGGCCCGGGAGTTCCACGACGAGACGCTGCCCGCCGAGCCGGCGAAGACGGCGCACTTCTGTTCCATGTGCGGGCCGAAGTTCTGCTCGATGAAGATCTCCCAGGACATCCGCCGGCAGCACGGCGGTTCGCAGGAGGAGATCGAGGAGGGCATGGCCGAGAAGTCGAAGGAGTTTGCGGCGGCCGGCAACCGGGTCTACCTGCCCATCGCCGACTAGAACGCCCCCTTCACCACCCGCCCCCGGCACCGGATCGCGGTGCCGGGGGCGGTCTCTGTGCAGGTGCGGGCTCGGTGACGTGACGCCAGCGCCCGTACCTTATGCGCGCCTTGTGCCCTTCAGGAGCATTGGGCCTGGTAGGTCCCGTTGTCAGGCGACAGTATGGACACAGTCGTGTGGCAGGTGGATGTACGTTTCGCGGTTGCGTCAACTGGGCTTGACCTGTTCCTTATCTGTGGCTTACTTTCCGGCTTGCTTGGCTGAAATTTGGCGGCCCTCGCACGGGGGCCCGGGGAGGGAATCACAGTGAACTGGTACGTCGACGTACTCAAGAACTACGCAGGCTTCAGCGGTCGCGCGCGCCGCAAGGAGTACTGGATGTTCGCGCTCTTCAACTTCGTCATCGGCCTCGTCCTTTCGGTCGTCGGTGGTGCGATCGGTACGCAGGTGCCGTACTACATCTACCTCCTCGCGGTCTTCATCCCGTCGCTCGCGGTCGGTGTGCGCCGCCTGCACGACACCAGCCGCTCCGGCTGGTGGCTCCTGATCGCGCTGATCCCGCTGGTCGGCTTCATCATCCTGATCGTCTTCCTCGCCTCCGAGGGCAAGCAGGAGCCGAACCAGTACGGCACCAACCCGAAGCTCGCCCCGCAGTTGGGCTGATCCACCGCTCCGGCAGAGCCGGAGCACCGCACAGGCCGGGCGCGGCACTCGCCGCCCCGGCCTGTGGCGTTTCCGGAACCGGCGTGCCCTGTGCGGAACCCTCGGGCCCTACTCCGGCCGGTGGTCCGGGCCGCCGAAGTCCGGGCTGGTGAAGTCGGGGCTCGTGAACGTAGGCCGGGGCCCGGCCGACGGGCCGTCCTCAGGGCCGGAGAAGTCCGGCCGGCTGTAGCCGACCTTCGGGATGCGGTTGGGCGAGCGGTGCGGGGTCCGTGCGGCGGGGCCCGCGCTCGGGTCGGCCAGGGCGTCCCGCAGGAACGGCAGGATTCCGCGCTCCAGCAGGGCGTGACGCCAGGCTTCCCTGGCCCGGGCGACCTCCTCCGGCAGCTCGTCCTCCTCGTCCTCGGCGGCCCGCGAGGTGGACCCGTTGCGCAGGGCGGTGACGAGCAGCCCCACGGCGGCGACCAGGATGGCGGCGGCGGCGACGGCCGCGAAGATCCACCCGGCCGCGATCATGGTGGTACCGAAGGCGACCGACGGGCTCACCGCCCTCAGCAGATAGCCGACGAGCAGAAAGATGGCGGCGGCGGTGCCCGCCAGGATCGGCGTCAGGACCGTGAGGACCGCTCCTATGCCGGCGCCCGGACCGGCCGCCGATGAGGTGTCCGCGTACTGCTCGCCCTCCGGGACGGTGGCGCTCGCCGTGCGCAGCTCGGCACGGGCCTTCACGTAGTGCTCGTACTCGGTGGCCGCTGCCGCGGTGATCAGTGCGGTGGCGTTGAGCGCCATCGTGCGCAGCTGTTCGGTGTTGAGCCGGTCACCGACGCCTTCCAGGTCCGGGCGTTCATGGGCGTGCCGCAGCGCGTCGCCCAGGATCCGGGCGTACTCGGGACGGTCCTCGGCCTGCAGGTGCGGAGCGCTTGTCATCTGCATCCCCCGATGCTCCGTCGGGCCCGGCAGCCCGCGTTGACCGGGCGATCGGGCGGAAACGGAGGAGAGCCTGCTACTGATGAGCCGATGGTAGAGCGCTCACGGCACGGGGTGACAGGGTGTTTCCGGAAATAGGCCCGATGATCGGTGCGGTCCGATCCAGAAGCGTCTTTCCCGCCGAAGGTCAGTCATGCAGGGGAAGTTGGACGACCAGTAGCTTTCCGGCCATGGTCACTCCGCCGTCCATGGCGATGGCGAGCCCGTCGGCGTAGACGTGCGGGCCGTTCACCACCGGCCCCGAACCGTTCTCGCCGTCCTCCGTGCCGACCTCGCCGAGGAGGTACGGAATGGGGCTGTGACCATGGACGACGCGCTGTCCGCCGTACGTCGTCAGGAGCTCGCGCACCGCTTCGGCGCCGCCCTCGTCGCGGAAGGCGAAGCGCTTGGTGAGCTTGCGGAAGAGGTCCCAGCACTCGTCGGCGTCGTTGCGCGTGAGAATGGCCGTGATGGTGTCGTTGACGTCCTCGATGGTGGAGCCGTAATCGAGGTAGGCCGTCGTGTCGGAGTGCATCAGCAGATGCCCGTCCTCCTCGACGACCGCGTCGAGCCGGGACATCCACTGCAGGTGTACGTCCTGGAGGCGGTCCATGTCGCTCCTCTGGCCGCCGTTGAGCAGCCAGGCGGCCTGGAAGGTGGCGGTGCCCGCACCGGAGTTGACGGGAGTGTCGGAGAACCGCTTGGCGCCGATGAGAAGGAGCTCGTGATTGCCCATCAGGGCCTTGCAGTAACCGCCCGCGGCGGCCGCCTCCGCGGAGAGCCGCATGACGAGGTCGATGACCCCGATGCCGTCGGGTCCGCGGTCGGTGAAGTCGCCCAGGAACCAGAGCCGGGCGTTGCCCGCGGCCCAGTTGCCGTCGGCGTCGATGAGGTCCTGGGCGGCGAGGGCGGCCACCAGCTCGTCCAGGTAGCCGTGGACGTCGCCGACGACGAAGAGCGGGCCGCGCCCCTCCACGGTGACGGGGCGGGGTTCGGGGACGGCCTGAACCTGGACGGTGTCGCCGCGGTTGATGACGGGCAGGTCGCGCTCGGTGGGGGTGTACCCCTCCGGGGGCTCGTCGCCGACGTTCGCGTTGCCGGGGTGCGGCAGGTGGGGCGGCGCCGGCGCGTGCAGGGGCGTGGAGGCGTGCGGTACCGGGGCGGGCGGCGCCGGCGCGTGCGGGAGCACGGGCGGGTGCGGCGCCGCACCGGGCGTCTGCGGTGGTACGGGTGTCTGCGCGTACGGCGGAACTCTGAAGTCACGCAACGTCGCCGTCCGCACCACGGGTTCCTGACCGGCCCCCTGAGTCATCGACCCCTCCACCACCGTCGCGCCGCCGTACACCTGACGGGCCCTGCCTGGTAGAGGTGGTCCGCGGTGTCGTGCGCCCATCATAGGAATGCGGATCGATCTGTGTGACGCACCAGGGGTGGTGAATCCGGGCGCACGTACGATTCACCGGCCGATTGGTCCGAAAAGAGACGATCAGTCCCTGCTCGGGGAGCGTGGCGCGCTGACCGTGGTGCGCGGCGGACGGCGTTGCGAGGAGGTCCGGACGATGAGCTCCGTCGGTATCACCTGTTCCACCGGCCCGTCGTGCTCCACGCCTTCGATGGCGTCGATGAGGAGTTGGACGACGGCCGTGCCGATGCGTCGGGGCTTCAGCGAGAGCGTCGTGATGGGCGGCTCGGTGGCCGCGTACACGGTGGACTCGCTGCAGCAGACCAGCAGCAGGTCCTCGGGGACCCGCAGGCCGTAGCGGCGGGCGGCCGCGAGGAGATCGGTCCCGTTGGGGTCGAAGAGCCCGTAGACCGCGTCGGGGCGGTCCGGGCGGGCGAGCAGGCGGTCGGCGGCGACCGCGCCCGCGCAGGGGTCGTGCGCCGGGTAGGACTCGTAGACGGGATCCTGGCCGACCCGCTCGCACCAGTGGAGATAGGCGGTGGTGGAGAGCCGGGTGTACGTGTCGGTGGTGGTGCCGGTCAGCAGGCCGATGCGGCGGGCTCCGGCGGCGGCGAGATGGTCGAGGAGGTCGAGCACGGCGGCCCGGTGGTCGTTGTCGACCCAGGCGGTGACGGGGAGTGTCCCGGCCGGGCGACCGTCCGAGACGACGGGCAGCCCCTGGCGGACGAGTTCGGTGACGACCGGATCCTGGTCGGAGGGGTCGATGACGACGGTCCCGTCGAGCGCGACGTTCGACCAGACGTCGTGCCGGGAGGTGGCGGGGAGGATGACGAGGGCGTAGCCCCGGGCGAGCGCCGCCGAGGTCGCGGCTCTCGCCATCTCCGCGAAGTACGCGAATTCGGTGAAGGTGAAAGGTTCATCCCCGTACGTGGTCACGGTCAGGCCGATCAGCCCCGACTTGCCCGTACGGAGGGTTCGGGCCGCTGCGGAGGGGCGGTAGCCCAAGCGCTCTGCGACCTCGCGGACATGGCTGCGGGTGGCGTCCGGGAGCCTGCCCTTGCCGTTGAGCGCGTCGGAGACGGTCGTGATCGAGACTCCGGCCGCAGCGGCTACGTCGCGGATCCCCGCCCGTCCTGGCCGGCCGCTGCGCCGGGGGGTCTCCGTCCGGCTCACCTGGTGCTTCCCTGCTGCTGTCATGGCGAGCCGATAGTAGGGCTCCCGGGGGCGGTCGGTCCGGTCGCATATGCACCCATCGGCAGGCACGTTTCTGCATGATCGTTGAGTGTCAAATGCCTCGCAAAGAGAGGCTGTTGCTGGTCTGGGCTTCAGCGTGTCAGGTGCTGATGGCCGCCGGCCTGCTGAATGGCCGATGTCTCGAAGAGGTCTCAACTCACCACTTCGAGGGACGCGCGCCACGGCGTGAGACACCGGCGCGCGCCAGAACCGGAAACGCTCCCCCCTGCGAGGCCCCACCGTGCGGACCATTCCTGGCACTGCGGGAGATTCCGCGCCCGGGCCATTCGCAGCGGCGCCCAATCCTCATAAGGTGAGCAGTATTGATGTGTACGACGGTCGAGGAGGACCTGCGGTGAGCGAGACGAGCCCCAAGCTGCGTGCCGAGCTGGACGGCGTTCCTGCCTATGTGCCGGGCAAGCCTGCGGCGGCCGGCGGACCGGTCGCGTACAAGCTGTCCTCCAACGAGAACCCCTACCCGCCGCTGCCGGGCGTCCTGGAGTCGGCGCTCGCCGCGGCGGGCAGCTTCAACCGCTACCCGGACATGGCGTGCACCGGGCTGATGAACGAGCTGTCCGAACGGTTCGGTGTGCCGCTCTCGCACCTCGCCACCGGCACCGGATCGGTCGGGGTGGCCCAGCAGCTGCTCCAGGCCACCTCGGGTCCGGGGGACGAGGTCATCTACGCCTGGCGGTCCTTCGAGGCCTACCCGATCATCACGCAGGTGAGCGGCGCGACCTCGGTGAGGGTTCCGCTGACCACGGGTGAGGTGCACGACCTCGACGCGATGGCCGCGGCGATCACCGACCGGACCCGGCTGATCTTCGTCTGCAACCCCAACAACCCCACCGGGACCGTGGTGCGCCGGGCCGAGCTGGAGCGGTTCCTGGACCGGGTGCCGAGCGATGTGCTGGTGGTGCTCGACGAGGCGTACAAGGAGTTCATCCGCGACGCCGACGTGCCCGACGGCATCGAGATCTACCGGGACCGGCCCAATGTGGCGGTTCTGCGGACCTTCTCGAAGGCGTACGGCCTCGCGGGGCTGCGGGTCGGGTTCGCCGTCGCCCACGAGCCGGTGGCCGCGGCGCTGCGCAAGACCGCCGTCCCCTTCGGCGTCAGCCAGCTCGCCCAGGATGCGGCGGTCGCCTCGCTGCGCGCCGAGGACGAGCTGCTCGGCCGGGTGGGCTCGCTGGTCTCCGAGCGGAGCCGGGTGAGCGAGGAGCTGGTGCGGCAGGGCTGGACCGTTCCGGAGTCGCACGCCAACTTCGTCTGGTTGCGGCTGGGCGAGCGGACCCTCGACTTCGCCGCCGCCTGTGAGCGGGCCGGTGTGGTGGTGCGACCGTTCAAGGGCGAGGGCGTGCGGGTCTCGATCGGGGAGAGCGAGGGCAACGACCTCTTTCTGAAGGCGGCGGAGGCGTTCCGCTCGGAGCTGTAGCAACCCGGCGCCTCGGCGCCTTAACGGCCGGTGGCCCCGGACCTCGATCGACGAGGTCCGGGGCCTTCTGCGCTCCGGCCGGAGGCACCTCCGGCCGGAAAGGGGTACCCCCGGCGAACGGCTCGAAAGTGTGTGCGCCATAATTGCTTGTGAATGTGAACGCGTTCACAAGCGTGCCCCGTTTGGTCCCGTGATCAGTGGGATTAAAGGGGCGGAGTGCCCGGTGTGGCCACGGCGACGTGGTGTCACCACGGCGACGTAAGGAGAAAGACGACGTGGACCTCGCTCTGGCGCCGGAGACCCTGGCGCGCTGGCAGTTCGGCATCACCACCGTCTACCACTTCCTCTTCGTTCCGCTGACGATCTCGCTCGCCGCGCTCACCGCCGGCCTGCAGACCGCCTGGGTGCGGACGAACAACGAGAAGTACCTCAGGGCGACCAAGTTCTGGGGCAAGCTGTTCCTGATCAACATCGCCATGGGCGTCGTGACGGGCATCGTCCAGGAGTTCCAGTTCGGTATGAACTGGTCGGACTACTCGCGCTTCGTCGGCGATGTCTTCGGCGCTCCGCTCGCCTTCGAGGCGCTGATCGCCTTCTTCTTCGAGTCCACCTTCATCGGACTGTGGATCTTCGGCTGGGACCGGCTGCCCAAGAAAATCCACCTCGCCTGCATGTGGATGGTCTCGCTCGGCACGATCCTCTCCGCCTACTTCATCCTGGCGGCCAACTCCTGGATGCAGCACCCGGTCGGCTACCGCATCAACGAGGAGCGCGGCCGCGCCGAGCTCACCGACTTCTGGAAGGTGCTCACCCAGGACACCGCGGTGACCCAGTTCTTCCACACCATCACGGCGGCCTTCCTGGTCGGCGGGGCCTTCATGGTCGGGATCGCCGCCTTCCACCTGGCGCGCAAGAAGCACATCCCGGTGATGCGGACCTCGCTGCGTCTGGGGCTCGTCACGGTCGTCATCGCCGGACTGCTCACCGCCGTCAGCGGCGACTCGCTGGCCAAGGTGATGTTCCGCCAGCAGCCGATGAAGATGGCCGCCGCCGAGGCTCTGTGGGACGGGCAGAGGGGCGCGCCGTTCTCGATCTTCGCGTACGGGGATGTCAGCGAGGGCCACAACTCCGTCGAGATCTCGCTCCCCGGAGTGCTCTCCTTCCTCGCCGACAACGACCCGAACTCCTACGTCCCCGGTATCAACGACATCAACAAGGCCCAGGAGGAGAAGTACGGCCCCGGCGACTACCGGCCCAACATCCCGGTCGCGTTCTGGAGCTTCCGCTGGATGATCGGCTTCGGGATGGCCTCCTTCGGCCTCGGCATCCTGGGGCTCTGGCTGACCCGGAGGAAGTTCCTGCTGCCACCGGCGATGCGGACCGGCGAGGACGAGGTCCCGAACCTGGTCCTCTTCCGGAACAAGGCGCTCAGCCCGAAGTTCACCAAGCTCTACTGGCTCACCGCGCTCTGGACCCTGCTCTTCCCGCTCATCGCCAACTCCTGGGGCTGGATCTTCACCGAGATGGGCCGCCAGCCGTGGGTGGTCTACGGAGTGCTCCAGACCCGCGACGGGGTCTCCCCCGGTGTATCGCAGGGCGAGATCCTCACGTCGATGATCTTTTTCACCCTCCTCTACGCCGCGCTCGCGGTCATCGAGGTCAAGCTGCTCGTGAAGTACATCAAGGCCGGGCCGCCGGAACTGACCGAGTCCGACCTCAATCCGCCCACACGGATCAACGGCCACGACGACGAAGACGCCGACCGGCCCATGGCCTTCTCGTACTGAGAGCACAGGAGCTGAGAGATGGAACTCCACGACATCTGGTTCGTGCTCATCGCCGTCCTCTGGATCGGCTACTTCTTCCTGGAGGGATTCGACTTCGGCATCGGGGTCCTCACCAAGCTGCTCGCCCGCGACCGCAAGGAGCGGCGGGTCCTCATCAACACGATCGGGCCCGTCTGGGACGGCAACGAGGTCTGGCTGCTCAGCGCGGGCGGCGCGACCTTCGCGGCCTTCCCCGAGTGGTACGCCACCCTGTTCTCCGGCTTCTACCTCCCTCTGCTGATCATCCTGCTCTGCCTGATCGTGCGTGGGGTCGCCTTCGAGTACCGCGCCAAACGGAACGAGGAGCGGTGGCAGACCAACTGGGAGAACGCCATCTTCTGGACCTCGCTGATCCCCGCGGTGCTGTGGGGCGTGGCGTTCGGCAACATCGTGCGCGGGGTGAAGATCGACGCCGACATGGAGTACGTCGGCACGTTCTTCGACCTGCTGAACCCGTACGCGATCCTCGGCGGGCTCGTCACGCTCTTCCTCTTCACGTTCCACGGCGCGGTGTTCGCCGCGCTCAAGACGGCCGGGGACATCCGGATACGGGCGCGCTCGCTGGCCCTGAAGCTGGGCCTGGCCACGGCGGTGCTCGCGCTGGGCTTCCTGGTGTGGACCCAGGCCGCGAGCGGTGACCGCTGGAGCCTGATGGCGCTGATCGTGGCTGTGGTGGCGCTGGTGGCGGCGATCGGCGCCATCGCCAAGGGGCGCGAGGGCTGGTCCTTCGCGTTCTCGGGGCTGACGATCGTGGCAGCGGTGGGGATGTTGTTCCTGACGCTCTTCCCGAACGTCATGCCGTCCTCGCTGGACGAGGCGTGGAACCTCACGGTCACCAACGCCTCGTCCACGCCCTACACGCTGAAGATCATGACCTGGTGCGCCGGCATCGCCACACCCATGGTGCTGCTGTACCAGACCTGGACGTACTGGGTGTTCCGCAAGCGGATCGGCACCCAGCACATTGCCGACGCGCACTGATTCGCGTCGGCCCCGACGGGCGGTGTTTCACGTGAAACACCGCCCGGCTCACCTCGCTGATCCTGCCGATCCCGCTGGGGGATGTTTCACGTGAAACCGATCGACCCGCGTCTACTGCGGTACGCCCGGGCCACCCGCCTCTTCCTGGCGGCCGTGGTGGCCCTCGGCCTGGTCGGCGCCGCGCTGGTGATCGCCCAGGCGATGCTCATCGCGGAGATCGTGGTGGGCGGGTTCGAGGACGGGCTTACGGTCACCGAGCTCCGTACCCCCCTGCTCCTGCTCGCGGCGGTCGCCCTCGGCCGTGCCCTGGTCGCCTGGCTCACCGAGCTGGCGGCCCACCGGGCGAGTGCGGCGGTCAAGTCCGAGCTGCGCGGCCGGCTCCTGGAGCGGGCTGCGCACCTCGGCCCCGGCTGGCTGAGCGGGCAGCGCACCGGCTCCCTGGTAGCGCTGGCCACCCGCGGGGTCGACGCGCTCGACGACTACTTCGCGCGCTATCTGCCGCAGCTCGGGCTCGCGGTCGTCGTGCCGGTGGCCGTGCTGGCCCGGATCGTCACCGAGGACTGGGTCTCGGCGGCGATCATCGTGGTCACACTGCCGCTCATCCCCCTCTTCATGATCCTGATCGGCTGGGCCACCCAGTCCCGGATGGACCGGCAGTGGCAGCTGCTCTCCCGGCTCTCCGGCCACTTCCTGGACGTCGTCGCCGGGCTGCCGACGCTCAAGGTCTTCGGCCGCGCCAAGGCCCAGGCCGAGTCGATCCGCACCATCACCACGCAGTACCGCCGGGCCACCCTGCGCACCCTGCGGATCGCCTTTCTCTCCTCGTTCGCCCTGGAGTTGCTCGCGACCCTGTCGGTCGCCCTCGTCGCCGTCACCATCGGCATGCGGCTCGTGCACGGGGAACTCGACCTCTACACCGGTCTGGTGGTCCTCATCCTGGCCCCGGAGGCGTATCTGCCGATCCGGCAGGTCGGGGCGCAGTACCACGCGGCGGCGGAGGGGCTCTCGGCCGCCGAGGAGATCTTCGCGGTCCTGGAGACCGAGCCCCGGGGAGCGGGCACCGAGGATGTCCCGGGCTCCACGCGCCTGGAGCTGGAGGGCGTGACCGTACGCCACGAGGGCCGCACCGACCCGTCGCTGGATGCCGTGTGCCTCACCGTCGAGCCGGGGGAGACCGTCGCGCTGGTCGGCCCGAGCGGCGTGGGCAAGTCCACGTTGCTGAACGTTGTCCTGGGGTTCGCCGTACCCGACGAGGGGCACATCCGCGTCGGCGGCCGGGACCTCGCGGAGCTGGACCTGGAGCACTGGCGGAGCCGGATCGCCTGGGTCCCGCAGCGCCCGCACCTCTTCGCGGGCACGATCGCGGAGAACGTACGCCTCGCCCGGCCCGGCGCCGACGACGAGGCGGTGGTGGCGGCGCTGCGGGACGCGGGGGCGTACGACTTCGTCGCGGGGCTGCCCGACGGGGAGCGGACCCTGCTGGGTGAGGACGGGGCCGGGCTCTCCGCGGGCCAGCGCCAGCGCCTCGCCCTGGCCCGCGCGTTTCTGGCGGACCGGCCGTTGCTGCTGCTGGACGAGCCGACCGCGAGTCTGGACGGGGAGACGGAGGCGGGGATCGTCGACGCCGTACGGAGACTGGCGGCGGGCCGGACCGTGCTGCTGGTCGTCCACCGTCCGGCGCTGCTGGCGGTGGCGGACCGTGTGGTGACGTTGGAGCCGCGGGCCACGGAGGCCCAGGAGCCGGTCGCGGTGGTCGCGGCGCCCGGACCGCCCGTTCCGCAGCCCCTCGCGGGGGGTGAGCCGCTGGACGCGCGGCGCCCCGGCGATGTGCTGGAGGCGGCGGACGTGCGCGAGGCGGACGGGGACCCCGACGCCGGACTGCCGCGGAAGGCCGAAGCCCGCTCCGGGCGGGTCCTCGCCCGCGTCCGTGAGGCGGCGGGTGCGCAGCGGGGTCAGCTGGCCCTGGCGCTGCTGCTGGGCAGCCTAGCTGTGGGGTCGGCCGTGGGGCTCATGGCCGTCTCCGGCTGGCTGATCTCCCGCGCCTCCGAACAACCGCCGGTGCTCTACCTGATGATGGCCGTCACCGCGACGCGCGCCTTCGGTATCGGCCGGGCGGTCTTCCGGTACGCGGAGCGCCTCGTCTCCCACGACGCCGTGCTCAAGCTGCTCGCCGAACTCCGGGTGGCGGTCTACCGGGGCCTCGAACGCGTCGCGCCCGCCGGTCTGCGCACGGTGCGCCGGGGCGACCTGCTCTCCCGGCTCGTCGCCGACGTGGACGCGCTCCAGGACTACTGGCTGCGGTGGCTGCTGCCCGCCGGGACCGCGCTCACGGTCTCCGTGGCCGCAGCCGGGTTCACCGGCTGGCTGCTGCCCGAGGCGGGCCTGATCCTGGCGGTCGGGCTGCTGGTGACCGGGGTCGGCGTGCCGCTGGTGAGCGGTGCCTTCGCCCGCCGAACCGAGCGCCAGCTGGCCCCCGCGCGCGCTGCCCTGGCCACCCGGGTCACCGATCTCCTCGGCGGAACGGCCGAGCTGACCGTCGCCGGCGCTCTCCCGGCCCGGCAGGCCCACATGCGGGCCGCCGACGGCCTGCTGACCCGGATCGCCTCCCGCGCGGCCACCGCGACGGCCCTGGGCGGCGGGCTCTCCGCCCTGGTCTGCGGGCTGACGGTGGTGGCCGCCTCGCTCGTAGCCGTCCCCGCCGTGAACGACGGCCGGCTGGCCGGTGTCGCGCTCGCGGTGGTGGTGCTCACCCCGCTCGCCGCCTTCGAGGCCGTCGCCGGAATGCCGCTCGCGGTGCAGTACCGTCAGCGGGTCCTGCGGAGCGCGGAGCGGGTGTACGAGGTGCTCGACGCCCCCGTACCCGTACGGGAGCCCGCCGCCCCGGCCGATGCGCCCGCCTCGCCGTTCCCGCTGGAGGTGCGGGGGCTGTCGGCCCGCTACCCGGGGGCCCACCAGAACGCCCTGCAGTCGCTCGACCTGACGCTGGTGCCCGGCCGCCGCATCGCGGTCGTCGGCCCCTCCGGCTCCGGCAAGACAACGCTCGCCCAGGTCCTCCTCCGCTTCCTGGACGCGTCCTCGGGGACGTACCGCATCGGAGGTGTGGAGGCGGCCCGCCTGGACGGCGACACCGTACGGCGCTCCGTCGGCCTGTGCGCCCAGGACGCCCACGTCTTCGACAGCTCCATCCGGGAGAACCTGCGGCTTGCCCGTACCGGGGCGACCGACGCCGAGCTGGACGACGCGCTTGCCCGAGCCCGGCTGCTGGAGTGGGTCCGCTCCCTGCCGGAGGGGCTCGACACCCCGGTGGGTGAGCACGGCGCCCGGCTCTCCGGCGGCCAGCGCCAACGCCTCGCCCTGGCCCGGGCACTGCTGGCCGACTTCCCGGTCCTCGTCCTGGACGAGCCGGCCGAGCACCTCGACCTGGCGACCGCCGACGCGCTCACCGCCGACCTGCTGGCGGCGACCGAAGGGCGGACGACCGTGCTGATCACCCACCGGCTGGCCGGGGTCGAAGCGGTGGACGAGGTGCTGGTGCTGGACGCGGGCCGCGTGGCGCAGCGCGGCCCGTACGCCAAGCTCGCCGCCGAGGACGGTCCGCTGCGCCGGATGCTGGATCGGGAGGCGGAGACAGTCGTGGCGGGGACGTGACCCCTGCAGGCTGCCCCGCGTAGGGGAAAACCCGACTTTCCTCCCTAATCGCCACTAACTAGGCTCAGGGCATGGCAGAGCCGGATGCGCAGGACTCACTCGATGCCGCCACCCAGGCCGCCCGCAGCCTGCAGGGCCTCTCCACCGAGCTCACCGCCCGGATCCCGCAGCTCCTTGAGGCCATGCGTTCGGTCGGCACGGGGCTGGAGCTGCACTCCACCCTGGACCGCATCTGTGCGACCGCGGCCGAGCTCGCCCACGCCCGGTACGCCGCCATCGGCGTCGTCGACGAGGCGGGCGAGGCGCTCTGCGACTTCGTCACCCATGGGGCCCCGGACGACGTGGACCGGGCGATCGGGCGCAGGCCCGACGGCCACCGGGGCTTGCTGGGCGCGCTGATCCATGACCCCGAACCCGTACGCCTGGCCGATCTGACCGCCGATCCCCGGTCCGCCGGATTCCCGGCGGGCCACCCTCGGATGCAGGGCTTCCTCGGCGTACCGATCCGGGTCCAGGGGGAGGTCTTCGGCAACCTCTACCTGACCGAGAAGCAGGACGGCGGCGAGTTCAGCGACTACGACCTGCACATGGTGCGGGTGCTCGCCACCGAGGCCGGCATCGCCATCGGCAACGCCCGGCTGTACGAGGCGGCACGCCAGCGGGAGCGCTGGATCGACGGGTCGGTGGCGGTGACCACCGCCCTGCTCGCGGGCGGGGACGCCGACGACGCGCTCTCCGTCGTCGCCGAGCAGGCCCGCCACCTCGCCGATTCGGCTGCCGGGATCGTGCTGCTGCCCACGGAGGAGGGCGGTCTGGAGATCGTCGCCGTCTCCGCCGACGACCCCTCGGACTCCCTCGGGGTGATCATTCCGGCCCGCTCCACGGTGGTGGCGAAGCTGCTGGCGGGCGAGGCGGTCTTCATCGACGACTCGGCCACCGACAGCCGGATGGTCACCAGACTGGCCGGCCGGTTCGGGCCCAGCATGCTGCTGCCGTTGCAGAGCGGCGGCCGGGTGCTCGGCGCCCTGGCCACGCCCCGGGCGCGGGGGGCACGCCCGTTCAGCCGGACCGAGCGGACGCTCGCCACCCAGTTCGCCTCGCAGGCCGCCCTCGCGCTGATGATGGCCGAGGCGCAGCGGGACCGGGAGCGGCTCGCGGTCTACGAGGACCGCGACCGGATCGCCCGTGACCTCCACGACCTCGTCATCCAGCGGCTGTTCGCCACCGGGATGATGCTGAAGAGCGCTCAGCGCCGGTCGCTGGTCCCCGAGGTGCGGACCGGGGTGGGCCGGGCGGCCGACGAGCTGGACGTGACCATCCAGGAGATCCGTACCGCCATCTTCGCGCTCCAGCAGGAACCGGCCGAGGCCCCTTCGGGGCTCCGCACCCGCGTCCTGCGGGAGATCAACATGGCGGCGGTCCCGCTCGGCTTCAGGCCCTCGCACCGCTTCCTGGGCGCTGTGGACTCGCTCGTCGGCGAGCTGACCGGCAAGAACCTCGTCGCAGCGCTGCGCGAGGCCCTGTCCAACGCCTTCCGGCACGCCGGAGCCTCGGTCATCGACGTGGTCGTCGACGCCACGGCGGCCCTGCCGGACGGCCGGGCCGCGGTGCGTCTTACGGTGTCCGACGACGGGGTGGGCATCCCTGAGGGCGGCCGCCGCAGCGGTCTGCGCAATCTGGCGCGACGGGCCGAGTCGCTGGGCGGGGCGAGCTGGTTCGGCCCGGGCATCGGGGAGGGCGGGGGCGGTACGACGGTGGTGTGGGAGGCGCCGCTGTGAGCCGGCGAGCCGTCAGCGGGTGGCGAGGATCTTCTCGATGACCACGGCCACACCGTCCTCCTCGTTGGTGAGGGTCTGCCCCGAAGCGGCGGCCAGTGCGGCGGGGTGGGCGTTGCCCATCGCGTACGAGGTGCCGGCCCAGCCGAGCATCTCGACGTCATTCGGCATGTCACCGAAGGCGACCACCTCGGCGGCGGAGATGCCGCGCTCATCACAACAGGCGGCTAGCGTACTGGCCTTGGAGACTCCGAGCCCGCTGACCTCCAGGAGCGCGGAGGGGCTGGACCGGGTGATGGAGGCCCTCTCACCGGCCGCCGTGCGGGCCAGGGCGAGGAAGGCGTCCGGGGGCATCTCGGTGTGGTGGGCGAGGAGTTTGAGTACGGGGGCGCCGCCGCCCGGCACGTCCTCGTGCAGCAGCTTCTCCGCGATGGCGACCGTGGCGCCCGGGTCCAGATGGAAGGGCGGGTAGGAAGGCTCGTAGTTGATGCCGGTGGTCAGCTCGACGGCGAAAGAGGTGCCGGGGGCGGCATCGCGCAGGGTGTGCACGACGTGCAGGGCCGCCTCGCGCTCCAGCGCCCGTACGGTGAGCAGCTCGCGGTCGGCCCGCAGATCGGTGACCACGGCTCCGTTCGCGCAGATCGCCAGCCCGTGGCCCTGCACATGGTCGCTGACGACGCCCATCCAGCGGGCCGGCCTGCCGGTGACGAAGAAGACCTCGATCCCGGCCTCCTCGGCCGCGGCGAGCGCTGCGACGGTGCGCGCGGAGAGCGTCTTGTCGTCACGCAGCAGGGTGCCGTCGAGGTCGGTAGCGATCAGCCGGGTCACGGCAGGCAGAGGCGCATCGGTAGCTGAGGTCACCTGGCCATTCTCGCCCACCCGGGTGCACGTACGTGCGGAGGGGCGCACATGTGAGTGAGCGCGCCCCTGATCTGCAGAACATTCCTTCGGCATATGCCAAGAGGGCGGGTGCTCCTCAGCTGCTTCACCATGAACACCACACGCCCGCTGGGTCAGCGCGCCTCGTGGACGGCCCGGGTGGCGGTGAGTGCTCCGCTCCCCGTGGGCCGTGGCCGCGAGCATCGCATCGATGGCGTACTGGGACCGTGCAGGCTTTCTGCGGCGAGCAGTCTGCTTGCCGCACGTGCGCTCTCCTCCGTGACGGGGCGCACCTTGCTGATCCACTGGCCTCCGCGGTGACTACCGGTGGCCGGCGGCGAGCCTGTTCAGACGGTCGCCGATGACGGAGACGCCCGGACGGGGCTCGTTCTCGTAGTACCAGGGTTTGCGCCGGCGCAGCAGCGTCTCACCATGCTCGCTCCAGGTGAAGCCGGGTTTCCGCAGGAGCTTCCGGAACACCTCGTCAGCCGTCTCCGGGTGAGCGGTGACCAGACGACGGATGGGCAAGGGCGTGATCGACTCCTCGCGCAGGTACGTGTGCAGGTGGTCCTGATGCCGCCTGCGGCCCTTGAGGGCGGGGTCTGCGAAGAGGTCCCGCAGCATCCCGTAGTCGGCGTAGAAGTTGAGCCCCTCGATCTGATCGTAAATGACGCCGACGGTGTCCGATTCCTCAAGTTCCGGCGGAAGTTCGAAGAAGGGAAGATCCGGGCCGGGGAGCCGCCTGCGTCGGGCGCGGTTGGGCTGTGCGGCGATGGCGGCCTGTTGGCGGTGGCAGTAGTAGGCGTTGAGGAGATCCTCCGCTTCAGCAGGCGAGAGCACCAGTTCGTCGCCGCCGCAGAACTCGACGAACGCGGCCCGGTCCTCCCGCATCCGCTGCCATCCCTGCTCGATCTTGGCGGGGTTGCGGAAGACCAGCTCGGGTCGGCCGGCGGCCAGTTCGAGCGCCGCCTGTGCGATGCCGGTGGCACTGGACCTGGGGTAGTACGACATCGCTCCGGACACCAGCCACGCCCCGTCGGCCGAGTGGACGGGTACCAGGCAGGTATGAAGGAATCCCCCCTTGGACACTCCACGGAACGCCACCCGCCCGGCATTCGAGTACGTGCGGTACTCCAGGTCGTCGACCAGGTTCAGCAGGACGACGGCGTCGCCGTCCTTGCGCTGGATCTCGAAGATGCCCTCGACCGGGTGACCCCAGCCGAGCAGCATCTCCCGGTCGGACGGGGGCAGGTCCGGCCGTCCGGCGACGAACCGGTCCACGACGGTCGAACCGTCCGGCAGGCGGTACCGCAGGATGAAGTGGTCGGTGATCCGGATGGCCTCACCTTCCTCCAACTGCCGTGCGGTACCTGCGGCCTCCGACAGGAGGGGCGTCAACCACCGGTCGAAGCGGGCACTCTGAGCGAAGGCGACCAGCTCACGCTTCAGCTCGGCACCGCGCTCGATGAGATCGGTCAGGGACGGCTCAGCGGCGCCCTGGCGCGCGCCCTGCACTGCCTGAATCACGTTCAGTCCTTTCCTGAGAACCAGTTCTCGCTCCGATCCACTCCGCGCCGCTGGGCGCGGAGGCGGGCAACGGCAGGTCCAGGATGCCGAGCGACTGCCGGACACGGCCACGCGAGCACAGGGCGACGATCCTGCCGTCGGCCGTCAGGTCTACGCCACGCACCGTCACCTCGACGCCGAGAACCACGGTGGCGAAGGGCACATCGAGATGCTCCTCAAGCATGGTGAACAGACCGGTCAGCTGCTCGTCCTCGCCGTAGGCGTCCACCGTCGCCTCTTCGATCAGGGCCTCGAGTTCAGCTCTACCCAACGCGCTCATGAGGCCACGGTAGCGACCCCCGTCTCGACGCCGGGGTGGCTTCCCGGGCCAGGGCTGTCGGTCTGCACATCCGTGGCGGGGAAGCCCGCGTATCGTCGGACCCATGCGTCTGAGCACGGTGATCCTCCCCATCCACCGGTGGGCCGAAGGACAGAAGATCTGGCAGCGGGCCGAGGACCTCGGCTTCCACACCGCCTACACCTACGACCACCTCTCGTGGCGGAGCTTCCGCGACCGTACGTGGTTCGGCGCGCTCCCCACGCTCACCGCCGCCGCGACGGCCACGAGCCGGCTGCGCCTCGGCACACTGGTCACCTCGCCGAACTTCCGCCACCCCGTGACCCTGGCCAAGGAGCTGATCTCCCTGGATGACATCTCCGGTGGCCGGATCACCCTCGGCATCGGCGCCGGAGGCAGCGGGTTCGACGCCACCGCGCTGGGGCAGGAGGCGTGGACCCCGAGGGAGCGTGCCGACCGCTTCGGCGAGTTCGTACCGCTCCTGGACCGCCTGCTCACCGAGGACGCGGTGACCCAGCAGGGGACGCACTACTCCGCCGTGGAGGCCCGCAACATCCCGGGCTGCGTCCAGCGCCCCCGGCTGCCCTTCGCGGTCGCCGCGACCGGCCCGCGCGGTCTGAAGGTGGCTGCCCGCTACGGGCAGGCGTGGGTCACCACCGGCGACCCGAAGCTGTACGAGACCGGCACCCCCGAGCAGTCGGTGGGAGCCCTCCGGGAGCAGAGCAGGAAGCTCGCCGCCGCCTGCGAGGAGGTCGGCCGGGACATCTCGGAGCTGGACCGGATCCTGCTCACCGGGTTCACCCCTGACCGCAACGCCCCGATGCAGTCGGTGGACGCCTTCGTCGAGTTCGCGGGACGCCACGCGGAGCTCGGCTTCACCGAGATCGCCATCCACGCCCCGATCCCGGACTCCGACTTCGACATCGATCCGGCGGTCTACGAGCGCATCGCGACCGAGGCGCCCGCCCAGCTTTCCTGACAGCCGGGGGAGTTCACTCCCGCAGGCGCAGGAACTGAGGCGGTACGGCGTCGGCGAGCCAGACCCCGTTCGCGCTGACCCGGAACACATGGCCGGCGCGGTGCATGGCGCCCGCGTCCACGGTGAGCACCAGCGGGCGGCCGCGCCGGGCGCCGACCCGGGTGGCCGTCTCGCGGTCGGGGGAGAGGTGGACATGGTGACGGGCCATGGGGCGCAGGCCCTCGGCCCGGATCGCGTCCAGCACCCGGGCCACCGTGCCGTGGTAGAGGTATGCCGGCGGCTCCGCGGGCGGCAGGCCCAGGTCCACGGTGACGGTGTGGCCCTGGTTGGCGCGGATGCGGTCGCCGTCCACCGTGAAGCGGCGCTTGTCGTTGACGGTGACGACGTGGTCGAGCTCGGCGCGGGTGAGCACGAAACCGTGCCGGGCCGCCGCGCCCAGCAGCGTCTCGATGCCCACCCAGCCGTTGTCGTCGAGGGCGATGCCGATGCGCTCCGGCTGATGCCGCAGATGCTTCGAGAGGTACTTGGACACCTTGACGGTGCGACGTTCGTCCATCCCGCCAGAGTGCCCGTGGGCTGTTCACCGGTGCATCCGGATTTCTTACAGACTTCTTTTCGTCTTTCTCTGCGCCCAGGTTTGATCCGCAGCCAACTCGGCTTATCCACAGGTCATTTGGCGGCCCTGTGGACAACAGGCGATTGGCTCACCCTTTTTCCGCGACTTTGTCGACTATCGCGTGGGATGCGGCCAGCGCGTCCAAAGTCCGTGCCCGCACCTCGCGTTCAGCAGCCGCGCTGACGAAGGCCGCTACCTGGTCGACGCCAACAAGGTCCTGCACGGCCTGCATTGTCCTCACCGGAAGCAGCACCGGGCGGGTCTCGCTTTCCTCGACGGCGCTTTCCCCCGAGGCGAGGTGGTGATGCAGATGTCGGGTGGCGAACGTGCGCATCGCTCGAGCCAGTTCGGCGTCCACAGCCTGTCGCGCGAGCGGTCTCAGGCGGCGCACCATCGACGCCGCCTCGGCCGCATCGGAGTCCGTGGGCGGCCGGTGGCCGAGATAGCGGGCGAAGACGTGCTCGGTGGTGAACTCCAGAAAGCGTGAGGCTATGTGCTCGACCTGGCCGCGAAGTTCCTTGAGGTGCCCGGAGATGGCGAGCAGTGGGACACCCGCGGCATGCAACTCGACCGCCACCGCGAGCTCTTGCGGGCTCGGTACGAGGAACTCGTCGGGCCGGCCCGGTACGCGTTCCAGCACCCCGAGCGCCACCGCCTCGGCGATCGCCTGATCGTCCTGCGAACCACCGAACTTCGCGTCCAGCTCCTCGCGGGTGATCCGGTCGGCCTTCTCGTCGGTCCAGGGCCCGTGCACCTCGGCGACCAGGCCGAGCACCCCGCCCAGCCCCCGCCCCGCGTCCCACGCCTCCAGCAGCTCCTTGATGCTGGCCAGGGTGTAGCCGCGCTCCAGCAGGTCCGCGATCTGCAGCAGGCGGGCCAGATGCGCCTCCCCGTACACATTGGCGCGCCCGCGCCGCTCGGGTGTCGGCAGCAGCCCCCGGTCCTGGTACGCCCTGATCGTGCGCACCGTCGCCCCGCCGGCACGGGCCAGGTCCTCGATCCGGTACTCGGTGGCGCTCTGGCCCCCCGCCGGCGCGGGCCCCGGTCCGGAGCCCGCGCCGGCCTCACGCCCGCTCACGGCGCCGGCCTTGTTCCCGTTCAGCGCTCCCGCCTCACGGCCGCTCACAGCGGCGGCTTCAGCCGGGCGATCCCCCGCAGCACCCTGGGGCTGAGGCGGGAGAGCAGCCGGGCACCGTGGGCCTCCGGAGTCACCGGCACCACGGCCCGGTTGCGCACGACCGCCTCCAGGATCGCGTCGGCGACCCTCGAAGGCGGGTAGTTGCGCCGTCCGTAGAGCCGGGTGGCCCGCTTCCGCAGCCGCTGCTCCTCCGCGGCGTCGGCCCCGGCGAACCGGGCGGTGGCGGTGATGTTGGTGTTGACGATGCCGGGGCAGATGGCGCTCACACCGATCGACTTCTCCGCCAGCTCGGCCCGCAGGCACTCGCTCAGCATCAGCACGGCCGCCTTCGACGTGCTGTACGCGGGCAGAGCCCGGGAGGGCTGGAAGGCCGCGGCCGATGCGGTGTTGACGATATGGCCGCCCTGGCCCCGGTCGGCCATCTGCTTGCCGAAGATCCGGCAGCCGTGGATGACACCCCAGAGATTGACGTCGAGAACCCTCTTCCACTCCTCGCCCGTGGTCTCCAGGAAGGAGCCGGAGAGGCCGATGCCGGCGTTGTTGACCAGGACGTCGACGGTGCCGTACTGGGTGGCGACCTTGTCGGCGAGCTTCTCCATCGCCGCCTCGTCGCTGACGTCGACCGCTTCGTCCCAGGCCGCCGGAGCTCCGACCAGCCGGGCCAGCTCCGCCGTCCTGGCGGCCCCCTGCGCGTCGAGGTCGACGGCCACCACGCGGGCGCCCGCCTCGGCGAAGGCGAAGGCGGTGGCCCGCCCGATCCCGGAGGCGGCTCCCGTCACCAGGACCAGCTGACCGCTGAACCGCTCCGCGTACCGCCCCTTCGCCGCCGGCTGCTGGGCCGGCGGCCCCTCCTGGCCGTTCGCCTCATGGGCGGCGGCGAATTCGCCGATCCACGCGGCCAGCTGATCGGGCCGGGTGCGCGGCACCCAGTGCTTGGCCGGCAGCGACCGGCGCACGAGGCGTGGGGCCCACTGCTCCAGGTCGTCGTAGAGCCGCTCGGAGAGGAAGGAGTCGCCGGTCGGTGTGATGAGCTGGACCGGTGCGTGGGCATAGGCGTCGGAGCGCGGCCTGCCCAGCCGGGCGCGGACGTTGTCCCGGTAGAGCCAGGCCCCGTGAGCGGCGTCGTCGGGCAGGGAGGCGGTCGGGTAGTCGCCCGCCGGCACCTTCTCCAGCCGCTGGAGGATCCCGGGCCACCGCTTGCCGAGAGGGCCGCGCCAGGCCAGCTCCGGCAGCGCAGGCGTATGGAGCATGTACACGTACCAGGACTTGGCGCCCTGGCCCAGCAGTTGACCGACCCGGCGCGGGGTCGGCCGGGCCATCCGCTGTTTGATCCAGTGCCCGAAGTGGTCCAGCGACGGACCGGACACCGAGGTGAAGGAGGCGATCCGGCCCTCGGTCCGCCGGACCGTGACGAACTCCCAGGACTGCACCGACCCCCAGTCGTGCCCGACCACGTGGACCGGCCGGTCCGGGCTGACGGCGTCGATCACCGTGAGAAAGTCGTCGGTCAGCTTCTCCAGGGTGAAGCCGCCCCGCAGGGGCTTGGGCGCCGTCGACCTGCCGTGGCCCCGGACGTCGTACAGCACGACGTGCCACTGCTCGGCCAGCCGCAGGGCGACCTCGGACCAGACCTCCTTGCTGTCCGGATACCCGTGGACCAGCACGACCGTCGGCCGGTCCCCGTCCCCCAGCTCGGCGACACACAGCTCGACGCCACCCGTACGTATCCGGCGCTCGCGCGCTCCCGGCAGATTCACGCCGCCACCTTCTCCTCGGCCCAGCGCCGCACATGCGGCAGATCGTCGTCCAGCCAGAAAGCGCTCTGCTCGGTGTCCTTGGAGTCGGTGACGACCAGGATCTCCTCGAACTTGGCGCCCGTACCCCGGAATCCGAGGTGGGGTTCGACCGCCCACAGACCTGGCCGCGGGGGGTGGTCGGAGAAGCGGTACGGGCTCCACAGCGGCGACCAGCCGTCCCGGTGGCCGCGCACCGCGTCGCTCACCAGCCCCTTGAGGGACTGCGTGCCGAACCCGAACACGCTGGGGGACCAACGCCGTTCGGCGACGCGGTCCACCTTGTGGGCGATCACGCCGAAGGGGTAGGCCCGGTGCCTGTTGGCGTACCCCTGGGCGGCCATGAGGCGTTCGACGTCCTCGTAGATCTCGCGGAGCGAACGGCGCTCGCGCACCTCCCGCAGGATCAGCTCGCGGTGCGCCCCCAGGTCGGCAAGCAGCCTGTCGTGGAGCGGGTTGAGGCCGAGGCAGCCCGAGTACCCGATGTCGGCGGTGTATCCCTTGTAGACCGGGGCCATGTCCAGGATGAACGGCATGCCCGGCTCCAGCTTCCGGTCGGTCGGGAAGAACTGGAGGGGCACCTTGAACCCGGCGAACGCCGTCCGGTCCCCGAACCAGGCGAAGGGGAGGTGGAACCAGTCCCGCACGCCCCGCTCCCGCAGCCACACCCGCTGCATCCGGGCCGCCTCGCGCTCGGTCACGCCCAATCTGAGCTGACCGGCGACGGCCTCGGCGCAGGCGTAGGCGAGGCGCTGCACCTCCCGGAACCCCTGCAGTTCCGGGGCCCTGGACCCCCGTGGCTCCGGGACGCTTTCGTCCTGCACTGCCGAGTCCATGCCGCCGTCCGTTCCCTGCCGTGTGCGGTACGTGCCCGTAACGTGACACTGATGAATGTGACAATGTCCAGCGGCTACGTCAAGGGGGGTGCACGGCCTGTGGACAACTCCGGTCCGGGCCGTTTTCGCTCCCGCCCCCCGGAGGCCGGAACTCCTCCTTCGCGGGGTCCCCCTACGGGGCCGTACGCCTGGAGTCTGATGCCGATCCAGCCGTCAGGGCTGACGATCCCTGTGGCCCGCGCCACTAGCGTCATGTCTGTGACTGCCGTTATCGCTACCGAAGCCCTGAGCAAGCGGTTCCCCCGGGTGACCGCGCTCGACCGGCTCACGTTGGACATCGGACCAGGTGTGACCGGTCTGGTGGGTTCCAACGGAGCCGGCAAGTCCACGCTGATCAAGATCCTTCTGGGTCTCTCCCCCGCCACCGAAGGCCGGGCCGCGGTGCTCGGGCTCGATGTGGCGACCAGCGGTGCCGCCATCCGGGAGCGGGTGGGGTACATGCCGGAGCACGACTGCCTCCCGCCCGATGTGTCGGCCACCGAATTCGTCGTGCACATGGCCCGGATGTCGGGGCTGCCGCCCACCGCGGCCCGTGAGCGCACCGCCGACACCCTGCGCCACGTCGGCCTCTACGAGGAGCGCTACCGCCCCATCGGCGGATACTCGACCGGCATGAAGCAGCGGGTGAAGCTGGCCCAGGCCCTGGTCCACGACCCCCAGCTGGTCCTCCTGGACGAGCCGACCAACGGCCTGGACCCGGTCGGCCGCGACGAGATGCTCGGCCTGATCCGCCGCATCCACACCGACTTCGGCATCTCCGTCCTGGTGACCTCCCACCTCCTGGGCGAGCTGGAACGCACCTGCGACCACGTCGTCGTCATCGACGGCGGAGCCCTCCTGCGCTCCAGCTCCACCAGCGACTTCACCCAGATCACCACCACTCTCGCGGTCGAGGTGACCGACAGCGACACCCACCCCGACGGCACCGACGCCCTGCGCCGGATCCTCACGGAGGCCGGGGTCGCCCTGGTCGGCCAGGACGGGCTCGACGCGGAAGGGCTGCCGGGCGCGGGCCACATCCTGCTGGTCGAGGCCACCGGCGAGGAGACGTACGACCTGGTCCGCGACAGCGTCGCCGGGCTCGGTCTCGGCCTCGTCCGCATGGAGCAGCGCCGTCACCACATCGCCGAGGTCTTCCGTACCGAACAGGGTGGGGCGCGCACCGATGCCGTCCCGGCGCAGGCCGCCACGGCCCAGGCCGGTGCCGTACAGCAGGCCGCCACGCCGGGGCCGTACCAGAAAGAAGGGGAGCGGTCGCGATGAGCACCGAGACCAAGGCCGCGGCCGGGCGCGACACCTCCCGGATCCACAACATCGGCTACCGCTCCTACGACGGCAGGCGGCTCGGCCGGGCCTACGCCCGCCGCTCGCTCTACTCGCAGACCCTGCGGGGCTCCTTCGGACTCGGCCGTTCCGCCAAGTCGAAGGTGCTGCCCATGCTGCTGTTCGGCGTGATGGCCCTGGTCGCCGCGATCCTGGTGGCGGTCTCCATGGCTGCGCCGGACGCCACCAAACTCGTCGTCGAGTACACGTCGTACGCGATCTATCTGCAGGCGGTCATCGGCCTCTTCATCGCCGCGCAGGCCCCGCAGGCGGTCTCCAGGGACCTCCGCTTCAAGAGCGTCCCCCTGTACTTCTCGCGGCCGATCGAGCGCGCCGACTACGTGCTGGCGAAGCTCGCCGCCACGGCGTCCGCGCTCTTCATCCTCACCGGGGCGCCGCTGCTCATCCTCTATGTGGGTTCTCTGCTCGCGAAGTTCGACTTCGTCGACCAGACCAAGTGGTTCGGCCAGGGGCTGGTGTCGGTGGCGCTGCTGTCCGTGCTCTTCGCCGGTCTGGGCCTGGTGATGGCCGCCCTGACCCCGCGCCGGGGCTTCGGCGTCGCCGCGGTCATCGCGGTGCTCACCATCTCCTACGGCGCCGTTTCCACGGTCCAGGCCATCGCCTGGGAGACCGGATCCTCCGGGGCCGTTGAGTGGCTCGGCCTCTTCTCGCCGATCACGCTGATCGACGGCGTACAGACCGCGTTCCTCGGCGCCACCTCCGCCTTCCCCGGAGGGGAAGGCCCGGGGGCCGGTACGGGCGTGGTCTACCTGTTCGTTGTTCTCGCGCTCGTCGCCGGCTCGTACGCCGTCCTGATGCGCCGCTACCGGAGGGTCGGGCTGTGACCACCATTGAGATCGACCACACCTCGCGCTGGTTCGGCAATGTGGTCGCCGTCAACGACGTCTCCATGACGGTGGGACCCGGAGTCACCGGCCTGCTCGGCCCGAACGGTGCCGGAAAGTCCACGCTCATCAACATGATGGGCGGATTCCTCGCCCCCTCGACGGGGAAGGTCACGCTCGACGGGCAGCCGATCTGGCGCAACGAGAGCGTCTACAAGAAGATCGGCATCGTCCCGGAGCGGGAAGGGATGTACGACTTCCTGACCGGCAAGGAGTTCGTCGTCGCCAACGCCGAACTTCAGGGCCTGGGGGGAGCCGAGGCCCGGCGGGCGCTGGCCACGGTCCAGATGGAGTACGCGCAGGACCGCAAGATCTCCACGTACAGCAAGGGCATGCGCCAGCGCGTGAAGATGGCGTCCGCGCTGGTCCACGAGCCCTCGGTGCTGCTGCTGGACGAGCCTTTCAACGGGATGGACCCGCGCCAGCGGATGCAGCTGATGGAGCTGCTGCGACGGATGGGGGCCGAGGGCCGTACGGTCCTGTTCTCCTCCCACATCCTCGAAGAGGTCGAGCAGCTGGCCTCGCACATCGAGGTGATCGTGGCGGGACGGCACGCCGCCTCCGGCGACTTCCGGAAGATCCGCCGCCTGATGACGGACCGGCCGCACCGCTACCTGGTCCGCTCCAGCGACGACCGGGCGCTCGCGGCCGCACTCATCGCCGACCCGTCGACGGCCGGTATCGAGGTCGACCTGACCGAGAAGGCCCTCCGGATCCAGGCCGTCGACTTCGGACGGTTCACCGAACTGCTGCCGAAGGTAGCCCGCGAGCAGGGCATCCGGCTGCTGACCGTCTCTCCGTCCGACGAGTCCCTCGAATCGGTCTTTTCCTACCTCGTAGCGGCCTGAGTAGTGGCCTGAAAGGAGCTGTGCACCGTCATGTACGACCCCACAGTCGCCCGGCTCACCTACCGGGCCCTGCTCGGCCGGCGCCGGGCCGCCATCCTGTTCGTCCTTCCCGCGCTGCTGCTGCTCCTCGCGGCGGCGGTCCGCATGTTCGCCGGAGCCGATGACCAGGTCGCCGCCAACGTCCTCGGCGGGTTCGCCATCGCCACGATGGTGCCACTGATCGGGGTGATCGCCGGTACGGGGGCGATCGGTCCCGAGATCGACGACGGCTCGATCGTCTACCTGCTGGCCAAGCCGGTGAAGCGCCCCACGATCATCTTCACCAAGTTGATCGTCGCCATCGCGGTCACCATGGTCTTCTCCGCCGTGCCGACGCTGCTCGCGGGGCTGATCCTGAACGGCAACGGGCAGCAGATCGCGATCGCCTACACGATCGCGGCGCTGGTCGCCTCGATCGCGTACAGCGCGCTGTTCCTGCTTCTCGGTACGGTCAGCCGCCACGCGGTGGTCATCGGCCTGGTGTACGCGCTGGTCTGGGAGGCGCTCTTCGGCAGCCTGGTGCCGGGGGCGCGGACGCTCAGCGTCCAGCAGTGGTCCCTCGCCGTCGCCGAGAAGGTGGCCGGCCAGGGCATGGTCACCTCGGAGGTGGGACTGCCGCTCGCGACCGTCCTGCTGGCCACCGTCACCGTGGCCGCCACCTGGTACGCGGGCCAGAAGCTGCGCGCGCTGAAGCTGGCCGGGGAGGAGTGAGCCCGGCCTGATCCGGTACGCCGTCCACGCAGCCCCCGCCCACCGGTCCTCCGGGGGCGGGGGTTGTCGTTGTGACAGGGGCAGTCGTATGAGCGGGACAGATGTGCGCGTAACCGTACGTTTATCGGGTCGCTGGGCAGGGTGCGTGGAGGCAACTGGTATCCGTGACGTCGTAGCGTTCGTGAAATCTGGGAGTGCCGGACCCGGGTGAGTCTCAGCCCACCGGTCCGGTCATCGGGTGAGTGGCCACCGTGAGCGTCCTCCACCCCCGCAGCCCGGGGTAGGGGCCGTTCCTGGTCATCCCCTCGTACGGAAGGCATGCCCATGCCCACGGAAGTCGCCCTGCTCGAATCGCGGGCGCTGCGCGTCGAGCAGATGGGGCGCGTCGACATCCTCGACAAGGTGAAGAGCCTTGTCATGCTCCCGGACGGGATTCACGTTCGCACAGAGGATGTGGCACGTTACTTCGAAGTATCCACAGCCTCGGTCAGGAGACTCACCGAACGGCATCAGGAGGAGTTCGCTGAGAATGGTCTGCGCGTTCTAAGCGGCTCTGAAGTGCAATCCTTCCATAGCGACATGATGTCGCTATGGAAGGGGGAGGGGGTGGAATTATCCACAGACGGCCACGCGGTTGCGCCTCCACACCCGCCGGACCGTTCTCAACGTCGCCATGCTCCTTCGCGACAGCGACGTCGCCCGCTGCGTGCGCACCTACCTCCTCGACGCGGAGGAATCGCTGCGGGCCCAGTACGACACGCTCGATACGCGGGTCACCCGGATCGAGAGCTGCCTCGCCGACGTCGGCAGTGTGCTCCAGGAGCTCGGGCCGGTGCTCTGCCGGATGTCCGAGCGGCTGGACAGCCTGGACCGGAAGGCGGAGGTGACGCGTCAGCTGGTCGGCGCGATGAACGTGCGGCTCTCGGACCTGTCGCGGGACGTCGTACGGATGGACGCCCGTTCCGACGCGCGGATGGAGGCCTTCGCGCACCAGATGAAGGACCTGCGGCGCCGTACCGGGCGTCGCCGAGCCGTGAAAAGGCCCTGTCCGGCCGCCGTCGGGGTCCAGCGGCGGCCGGACAGGGCCGACTGCAGAGTCACGTCAGTGGGGCGCGGCGAGGCAGCCCGTGCGGAGCAGTTCCTCCAGGACCACCGCGATGCCGTCGTGCTCGTTGGACGCGGTGATCTCGTGCGCCACGGCCTTCAGGGCGTCGTGGGCGTTGGCCATGGCCACGCCGTGCTGCGCCCAGCCGAACATCGGGATGTCGTTCGGCATGTCACCGAAGGCGATGGTGTCGGCGGCCTTCACCCCGAGCCGGCGGGCGGCCAGCGAGAGGCCGGTCGCCTTGCTCAGCCCGAGCGGCAGGATCTCCACCACGCCGGGGCCCGCCATGACCACGTCGACCAGATTGCCGACGGCGGCCCGCGCGGCGGTGGCCAGGGAGTCGTCGTCGAGCTCCGGGTGCTGGAGGTAGACCTTGTTCAGGGGAGCGGTCCACATCTCGGTGGTGTCGTCCACGAAGACGTACGGCAGCGGCCCCTCCTGTACGTGGTAGCCGGGGCCGACCAGCACCTCGCCCGCCAGGCCGTCGCGGCTGGCCGCCAGCGCCAGTGGGCCGACCTCCGCCTCGATCTTGGACAGCGCGAGCCCGGCGAGCTGCCGGTCCAGGGTCAGCGAGGTCAGCAGTTTGTGCTCGCCCGCGTGGTAGACCTGCGCGCCCTGGCCGCAGACGGCGAGGCCGTCGTAACCCAGGTCGTCCAGAATGTACCGGGTCCAGGGGACCGAACGCCCGGTGACGATGATGTGCGCGGCACCGGCCGACGTGGCGGCGCTCAGTGCCTCGCGCGTGCGCTCGGAGACCGTGTCGTCTCCGCGCAGCAGGGTGCCGTCGAGGTCGGTCGCGACGAGCTTGAAGGGGAAGGTCACTTGGCGACCGGTTCCAGGACCTCGCGCCCGCCCAGGTACGGACGGAGCACCTCGGGCACCCGGACCGAACCGTCGGGCAGCTGGTGGTTCTCCAGGAGCGCCACGATCGTGCGCGGGACGGCGCAGAGGGTGCCGTTCAGTGTGGCGAGCGGCTGGACCTTCTTGCCCTCGCGCATCCGGACGGAGAGACGGCGGGCCTGGAAGCTGTCGCAGTTCGACGCGGAGGTCAGCTCGCGGTACTTGCCCTGGGTCGGGATCCAGGCCTCGCAGTCGAACTTGCGCGAGGCCGATGCGCCGAGGTCGCCGGTGGCGACATCGATGACCTGGAAGGGCAGTTCGAGGCCGGTGAGCCACTGCTTCTCCCACTCCAGGAGCCTGCGGTGCTCGGCCTCGGCGTCCGCCGGGTCGACGTACGAGAACATCTCGACCTTGTCGAACTGGTGGACGCGGAAGATGCCGCGGGTGTCCTTGCCGTACGTCCCGGCCTCGCGGCGGAAGCAGGGGGAGAAGCCCGCGTAGCGCAGGGGCAGCTTGTCCGCCTCCACGATCTCGTCCATGTGGTACGCGGCGAGCGGCACCTCCGACGTGCCGACCAGGTAGTAGTCGTCCTTCTCCAGGTGGTACACGTTCTCCGCGGCCTGGCCGAGGAAGCCGGTGCCCTCCATGGCGCGCGGGCGGACCAGCGCGGGGGTCAGCATCGGGATGAAACCGGCCTCGGTGGCCTGGACGATCGCCGCGTTGACGAGGGCGAGCTCCAGGAGGGCGCCGACGCCTGTCAGGTAGTAGAACCGCGAACCGGAGACCTTGGCCCCGCGCTCCATGTCGATGGCGCCGAGCGCCTCGCCGAGCTCCAGGTGGTCCTTGGGCTCGAAGCCCTCGGCGCCGAAGTCACGGATGGTGCCGTGCGTCTCCAGGACGACGAAGTCCTCCTCGCCGCCGACCGGCACGTCCTCGTGGACGATGTTGCCGAGCTGGAGGAGCAGCCGCTTGGCCTCGGCGTCGGCCTCGTCCTGGGCGGCGTCGGCCGCCTTGACGCCGGCCTTGAGCTGATCGGCCTTCTTGAGGAGCTCGGCGCGCTCCTCGGGGGTGGCCTTGGGGATCAGCTTGCCGAGCTGCTTCTGCTCGGAGCGGAGTTCGTCGAAGCGGACGCCGGACGACCTGCGCAGCTCGTCGGCGGAGAGCAGGGCGTCGACGAGCGCGACGTCCTCTCCACGGGCGCGCTGGGAGGCGCGAACACGGTCGGGGTCCTCACGGAGCAGGCGAAGGTCAATCACCCCACCAGGCTACCGGTGCGTGGATCTCGCACTCGAACCGATATTGCCGCGCGTGTCACTTTGACCGAATTGCCAGAATTGATATTCCTGAGGGTGAATCCCGAGGTGCGATCCCGGGCTTGCGCCCGGGACGTGCGTCCGGCCTGCGTCGATAACGGCGGTTAACTCCCCTGAACAGGGCAGAAGGTGCAGGCCCTCTTGGCGTACGAGCCTTGGGCGGAGGGGGAGTTGGAGGCGTTCTGCCGAGCGTTGTCCACAGGAGGGGGTGCTCCCGAATAGTTATCCACAGGCTGTGAAGAAGTTCTGTGGATGATGGAACGGAATGTTCCGGCAGCCGGGCGAAGGTGCGTCGACCCCCCTGTCTGCACAGTCGAAACCTCCCCCGTACGCTCATTCGAGTGGCAATTCGTCGCTCTGGGGAGTTGATCAAGGGAATTCGCGCGATCCGGGAAGGTTCGTGCCGAGGCCACCCTCTGTGGACGCACCCAAAGCCACGGCGTTGATTTGTCGACGATGTCGCATTGGGGTGTCGACTTGTCCCCAGGTCGAGAAGCCAGCCTGTGGATAACTCTGTGGGTGAATGACTATCTGTAGGTAGGACCACAGCGCAGCGCACGGAGCGTCCCGGAGCGGAACGCTCCACTCCGGGGATGAGTCGCCGCCGAGCGCCGTCAGATCCGCCCGTCCTGGCTGCGCGCCAGCCAGTCGGAGGCCTCGGTGAAGGCGCTGTCCGAGGTGCCCGCCCGCAGCGGCCGGACCTCGTCGGCGGATACGCCCGCCCGCGGGTACGAACCGAGGAACCGCACCTTCGGGCAGATCCGCTTCAGCCCCATCAGGGCCTCCCCCACCCGCCGGTCCGCGATGTGCCCCTCGGCGTCCACGGCGAAGCAGTAGTTGCCGATCCCCTCGCCGGTCGGGCGCGACTGGATCAGCATCAGGTTGACGCCGCGCACCGCGAACTCCTGGAGCAGCTCCAGCAGCGCACCGGGGTGGTCGTCGCCCAGCCAGATCACCACGGACGTCTTGTCGGCCCCGGTCGGGGCGGACGGCCGGGCCGGGCGCCCCACCAGGACGAAGCGGGTCTGGGCGTTCTCCGCGTCGTGGATCTCCGTGACCAGGGGCTCGAGCCCGTAGGTGGCGGCGGCGAACTCACCGGCGAACGCGGCGTCGTAACGCCCTTCCTGGACCAGCCGGGCGCCGTCCGCGTTGGACCCCGCCGACTCCCACGCGGCCTGCGGGAGGTGGGCCGCCATCCAGTTGCGCACCTGCGGCTGGGCGGCCGGGTGCGCGGTGACCGTCTTGATGTCCGACAGCTTGGTGCCCGGCCGCACGAGCAGCGCGAAGGTGATGGAGAGCAGCACCTCGCGGTAGATCATGAGCGGCTCGCCGCTGGTCAGCTCGTCGAGCGTGGCCGTGATGCCGCCCTCGACGGAGTTCTCGATCGGCACGAGAGCCGCCGCCGCCTCCCCGTTGCGTACGGCGTCCAGGGCCGCCGGTACGGAGACCATCGGGGCGAGCTCGCGGGTGGCGGCTTCCGGGAGCGTGCGGAGGGCGACCTCGGTGAAGGTGCCCTCGGGACCGAGATAGGCGTAGCGCGTGGCTGACATACGCTCACCCTATTGCGCCGTACGACGGGGGCCTTGCCGTCTCAGAATCCGGTCGGGGCAGCGGAATCCGGTCAGGGCCGAGCGCCCCTGGCCCCATGAGGTGCCCCGGCCCCATGAGGCGCCCCGGCCTCAGGACTCCAGCAGCCGCTGTCCCACGTATTCGTCCTCCGCCGCCCCGCCCGGCACCGCGAACAGCCCGCTCGCCTCGTGCCGGATGAACGGCGACAGCGCGTCGCCCCGGTCGAGCTTGCGCTGCACGGGCACGAACCCCTTGAACGGGTCCGCCTGCCAGCAGACGAAGAGCAGCCCGGCGTCCGGGGTGCCGTCCTCCGAGATCCCGTCGTGGTACGAGAACGGCCGCCGCAGCATGGCGGCCCCGCTGTTCTTCTCGGGGGAGGAGATCCGGGCGTGGGCGTTGTCGGGGATCAGGAGCCGGCCGTCCGGGCCCGCCTTGTCGAGATCCATCTCCGTGGTCTCGCTCCCGCCGCTCAGCGGGGCCCCATCCGCCTTGCGCCGCCCGATGACCCGCTCCTGCCGGTCCACCGGGAGCTTCTCCCAGTCGTCCAGCAGCATCCTGATCCGGCGGACGACGGCGTACGAACCGCCCTCCAGCCACGCATGCGGGGTACCGGGGGAGGCCGGCACGAACACGCGCCGCTCGAAGTCCTCGTCGGCCGGCTTCGGGTTGCCGGTCCCGTCGATCTGGCCCATCAGGTTGCGGGCGGTCATCGGCCGGGCCGTGGCCCCAGGGGTGCGGTTGAAGCCGTTCATCTGCCACCGCACCTTTACTGTTCCCGCGCCATCCTTCTGTACGGCCCGCAGGGCGTGGAAGGCGACCAGTGCGTCGTCGGCGCCGATCTGCACCCACAGGTCGCCGTCGGAGCGCCTCGCGTCGAGCTGGTCGGAGGAGAACGCGGGCAGCGGGTCGAGCGCGGCGGGCAGCCGGGAGCTGAGGCCCGTACGCGCGAAGAACGTACGGCCGAAGCCGAAGGTGACCGTGAGGGACGAGGGCCCCGCGTCCAGCGCGATGCCGGTGTCGTGGCCGGGCCCGTCCGCCGAACCCGCCGCCGGGCGGCCCGCCATCAGCTCCCGGGCCACCGCCGACCAGCGCCGCATCAGGGCCACGGCCTCCTTGCGGCCCGCGCCCGGCACCAGATCGAAGGCGATGAGGTGGCCCCGGGCCTGAAGCGGAGTGGTGATCCCCGGTTGATGTTTCCCGTGAAACATCGCCTCGGTGGAGCCGACAGCCGTCAGCGCGGTCGGTGCCTCGGAACGGGTCGCGGCGTATCCGGCCGCCCCGCCCGCAGCGCCCAGCACCAGCCCGGTGGCACCCGCCGCGCCCACACCGCCCAGCAGCCGCCGCCGCGATACACCGGAGGGGCCGGCTTCCGGGGAGGAGGCCGTACCCATTCCGCCCGGGTCCTGGTTCTGCTTCCTGGTCTTGCTCACGTACTCAGCCGATCTTCACGTTCTTGTCGATGGTGACCTGGTCGATGTCCGACGTCCGTACCGTCACGTCGACCTTCCACTCCCCCGCCATGGGGATCTGGACGCCGCTCGCCGACCAGTGCCCCTCGGCGAGCCGGTCGGGTGCGATGGGCAGCGGGCCGATCTCCTGCGCCTCCAGGGTGAGGGCCACCTTCAGCTCCGGGACATCCATCGGCTTGCCGTCGCTGCCGTCGATCCACACGTGCAGTTCGTTGGAGCCGGTGCGCGCGGGGTCGATGTCGATCCGGACGGTTCCCTTGCCTTTCCGGCCGCCGGTGTCGAAGGGCAGGCTCAGGTTGACGGGCCCCGCCGCCGGGGTGGTCGCCGCGGTGGATGCGCTCGCGGCCTCCTCTTCCGTACGTCCCGGCTCGGTCGACGTCAGCACGGTGGTGACTGCCAGCAGGACCACGGCGATCGCCGCCTCGGCCAGGACCGAGCGGCGCAGCCCGGAACGCTCCGGGTCGGCGTCCCGTATCCGCTTCTTCTTCGTCGCGGTCAGGACGGCCTGCTGACGAGCCAGTTGGGCGGCGCGTTCGGGGGCGACGTCGTCCACGGTTTCCACCGGGCCGGCCGCCTCCTCGGGAGGCCGGGAAGACCCGGCATCCGTCAGCCGCCCCGTCCACCGCCGTGAGAACCACGCCACGGCGAGCAGGACCGCGATCAGCGCGACCTTGATGATCAGGAGCTGCCCGTACCGCGTCCCGGTCAGCGCCGACCAGGATCCGACCTGCCGCCACGACTGGTAGATCCCGGTCGCCGCGAGGACGAGGACGCTGCCGAACGCGACCCGGGAGAACCGCCGTACGGCATCACTTGCGATGTCCGGCGTCCGGTACAGCGCCACCAGGAGCGAGACGAGACCGCCGAGCCAGGCGGCGACGGCCAGCAGGTGCAACACGTCCACCGGCATGGCGATCTCCGCCTGGATGCCCGTCGACGCGTGCTCGGACATGGCCCAGGTGGCGGCGATGCCCGCCGCGACTACCCCGCCGCCGACGGCCAGGCCGAAGGTGAGGTCCCTCTTCTCGACGGCGTCCTCGCGCCGGGCGTACGTACCGAACAGGACGGCGATGAACAGGGCGGCCGCGCCGAGCAGCAGCAGCCGCGAGACGAGGGCGGCGCCCGGCTTGGTGTCCAGGACGGCCTGGAGCCCCTCCAGGTCGAAGGCGTCGGCGAACTTGCCGCTGCCGGTGTAAGGGTTGCGGAGCAGCAGCATGACCAGGGTCGCCGCGGTCAGCGTGATCCAGCCGCGGACCACGAGCTGCTGCATCGGCCGGGCGGTCGCCCCCCGGGGCCAGCAGCCCAGGACGAAGGCCGCCCCGCCCACGAGCAGGACGAACCCGGCGTACGCGGCGTACCGTGCGACGCCGTAGACCGTGCCGACCGGGCCGCCGCCCACCTCGTCGGAGGGCAGGGCCACGGTGGTCTCGGAGGGGGCGCCGATGGAGAACGTGAAGGCGCCGGAGATGGGGTGGCTGTCGGCGGAGATCGCCTGCCAGGCCACCGTGTAGGTGCCGTCAGGCAGGCCGGAGTGGAGCTCCACGCCGTACCGGACGGTGGAGCCGTCGGACAGGTCCTTCGGCTCGGCTCCGGTGTCGGCGCGCTTGCTGCTGGGGTCCAGGACCCGGATCGACCCGTCGCCGACGGCGATCGCCTCGGAGAAGGTGAGGGTGACCTCCTTCGGCGCGGTGGCCACCACCGCCCCGTCCCGCGGGTCGCT
The DNA here is from genome assembly GCF_040613515.1 of Streptomyces sp. NPDC006261. Lineage (NCBI taxonomy): Bacteria > Bacillati > Actinomycetota > Actinomycetes > Kitasatosporales > Streptomycetaceae > Streptomyces > Streptomyces sp. NPDC006261. The sequence goes on along the minus strand of NZ_JBEXSI010000019.1, from coordinate 61,279 downwards.
CCCGGTGAGGGCGGCGTGCGCGGACGCCGGCCCGGCGCCGGCCAGCAACAGCCCGAACACCAGGCTGACGAGGGCGGCGACGAGCGCGGCGGCGGCGAACGGCCGCCGTATCGGGGACGCTCCGGGGCGCGGGGCGGTGGCAGTCGTCACGGTCGGACCCTCACTGCTTCTTCGGGTTGTGGGTGGTTTCCTTCACCGGCAGGTCGACCGTGATGGGGTCGGCCTTCTCGAAGTGCAGCTCGACGGAGACCTTCTCGCCCTGCTTGGGCTTCTTCTTGAGCTTCATGAACATGATGTGGTTGCCGCCGCGTTCGAGGTCGAGCTCGCCGTTCGCCGGCACCTCGAACGACGCGACCTCGCGCATCTGCTGGTTCTTCGTCTCGTGGATCGTGACGTCGTCGGAGAGCGGACTGGTCACCGAGGTGAGCCGGTCGGGGGAGGAACCGCTGTTCTGTACGACGAGGAAGCCGGCGGCCATGTCGCTGACGGGCTGCGGCAGATACGCGCCCACGACCTTCAGCTCGGGCTCGTCGCTCTCCGTGGAGCACCCCGCCAGCGCCAGCCCCGTGGTGAGGGCGAGGGCGCCGGCGAGGACCGTACGCCGGTTCACGGGTTCTCCCCCTTGAGCAGCTTGGGGAGATCCTTCGCGTACTCCTCGGCGGTGGTGTCCTCGCCGTACAGCACGTATCCGCCGTCCGTCTTCGGGGAGAAGGCGACGACCTGTGCCCCGTGCATCGAGACGGGCTTGCCGTCCTTGTCCTTCGTCGCCGGCTCGATACCGATGCCGATCTGGCGCGCCCCCGCCTGGATGGTGGGGAAGTCGCCGGTGAGACCGGTGAAGGTGGGGTCCTGGGCCTTGAGCCACTCGCCGAGCGAGGCGGGGGTGTCGCGCTCGGGGTCGGTGGTGACGAAGACGACCTGGAGCTTGTCCTGGTCGGCCTCGGGCAGGCCCCGTTTGGCGATGGAGATGTTGCTCATGGTCAGCGGGCAGACGTCGGGGCAGTGGGTGTAGCCGAAGTAGATGAGCGTCGGCTTGCCCTTGGTCACCTCGCGGAGGTCGTACTCCTTGCCGTCCGTGTCGGTGAGGACGAGGTCCGGCTTGGTGAACGGCCGGTCGAGAACGGTCGCGGCCTGGGTCTTCGGCGAGGCCTCGACATCGGCGATCGACGAGGAGCCCGCTTTGTCACCGCTGCTGCCGCAGGCCGAGAGGGCCAGTGCGGCCGCGGCGGCGAACGCCACGGCCGTCACTGCATTTCTGTTGCGCATGTGAGGGTGTCCTGAATGTGGTGCGGGTGGTGGAACCGGCAGGCCCGGCCGTACGGCGACGGCCGGACCCGGGCGCGTCGGGCCGTACGGCGACGGCGCGACCCGTTGGATCAGGTCGTACGGCGGCGGCCGGCGAGCACGCCGAACGCGACGCCCGCGACGCCGATGAGGATGCCGATGATCCCCAGGGTGCGGGCCGTGGTGTCGCTGGAGGAGGAGGACGCGGCGTGCGTCTCCTTCTTGTCACCCTCCGCCGACGCGGCCTTGTCATCGGCCTCGTGGCCGGCCTCGGGCTCGTCGTCGCCGGCCTTGTCGGCCGCGCCGCCGTGGTGGTCCTCGGTCGCGGCGGTCAGCTTCAGGACCGGGGCGGGGCTGTCCGGCTCCTCGCCGCCCTTGGGCTCCTCGATCCAGCGGACGACTTCCTTGTTGTCGTACGTCTGGACGGCCTTGAAGACCAGCTGGTCGGCGTCCTCGGGAAGCCGCCCGACGGAGACCGGGAACTGCTGGAAGTAGCCGGGCGCGATCTCGGAGCCGTCGGCGGTCCAGGTCACCTTGGTGACGGCCTCGGTGATCTTCCGGCCGTGCACCTCCAGGGGCTTGTCGAGCTTGCCCTTGGTGATCGCGATCTTCCAGCCCGGCACGGCCTCCGGGGTGACGGAGGAGAGCGGGTGGTCGGCCGGGAAGTTCACCTCGAGCTTGACCGTGGAGGCCTGGTCCCGCTCGTTGGGGACCTTGAAGTTGAGCGTGGCGTAACCGCCCTTGGCCGCCTCGCCCTGCGGCTGGACGGTGACGTGCGCGGCGGCGGGACCGGCGAGCAGCAGGACGCTGGACGCGGCGACGCCGGCGGCGATGGCGATGCGGGAGACGTTGGTGGCGCTCATGGCAGGAATCACTCCACGGAGGAAGAGGAATACGGCGGAAGAGGAACACAGTGGTCCGGCGCGCGGGTGCGCGACGGTGGCACGACACCTCGTCCGGTCCGTGAGGAATCCGGCCATGTCCGCGAGAGCCGTCCATGAAGGAGGCCCCTTGTGCACGGTGATGGTCCGTACGGCGGTGGGCGCAGGTGTCGCGTCAGGCTGCGAGGGCGTACGGGGCCGGAGGCCCGCGCCTGATCACCAGGTGCTGCAGAGGGTCCCCGGTGGCCGGTGCCGGTTCGTCGTCGGCCGTACGCAGGGCGCGCGGGCCGTTCGCGAGCTGCTCACGCGCTCCGGCGCGCAGGGCGCGTACGAGCGCGAGCGCGGCGCGCAGGGAGCGCAGCCGGGCGCCGGCCGCCAGCGCCTGGGCGCCGTACGCCGAGAGCCGGGCCAGCCGGAAGAGGGCGGCCTCGCCGCGTCGCAGCAGCCAGCCGGCGGCGAGCGCGGCCAGCAGGTGAGCCAGGAACATCGGCAGGCCCGGCAGCAGCGCGGCCGCCGAGGCGTACGCCGCGGCCACGCCGGAACCACCGTCCGGAGCCGCCGCGGTGGCGGCTCCCGCAGCCCCCGCCGATGCGAGGTGGCTGTGGCCCGCGACCACGGAGGGGTCTATGCCCGCCGTGGTGACGATGCGATGGGCGTCGGCGGCGTCGATCTGCCCCGGTCCTCCGCCGCACACCAGCCCGGCGGCGAAACGGATCAAGGGGTTCTCGCCGCTGCCCCGGGGTGCCGCGGCGGCGACGGCATGCGTGCTGCCGTGGCTGCCGTACGCGAAGAGGACGTGCAGGGCGACCTGTCCGCCCGCCAGCGCACCCGCGATCGACGGCAGGGAGCGTTCCCGTCCGGCGAGGGCCGAAGCCACGGCGAGGACGCCGAGGAATCCGGCGAGCAGGGTCCACGCGGGGACGGGCGCCCCGGCGGCGAACGCGTGCCCCGCCGCGGACAGCACGACGCAGACCGCGGTGAACACCGCGGCCCTCATGAGCCGCAGACCGGCTCCGGCGTGTGCGACAGGCGTGGACATGGCCCGAACATCATCGCACTGCGCACCCCTCCGCGGTACGGCAGGTCCGGAAGATCAGTCTCCGTCCACAAGCGCGCTTGTTGTGGCTGTTGGCGGGGGATGTACGGACTGTGGACGCGCCGCTTCCGGAACCCGCCCCCACCTCCGCCGGGGTGGCCCACGGGGCGGCCATACACGGGTGCGCGGAATATCCGCATCCGCCGAATGAGGGCTCTCACGGCCGATCCGTGCTTACGAAGTGCCTTGTGCGGCAATACGTATCGGTACGTCGAGCCGCAGCCAGGAGGCTGGAGCATGAGCATCTGGTGGTCACTCCATTTGCGGCGCGAAGCTGCGAGTGTTCCGCTCGCCCGTCGTTTTCTGCTCGGCACCATGGAAACCGCGGGGGTGGACCCGGACATCTCCTTCGACCTTTCGGTCGCGCTCAGCGAGGCCTGTGCCAACGCCGTCGAACACGGCGGCGACCGGCCGGGCCTGGAGGAGCACGGGGATCGCGGACCCGAAAGGCCCCCGGCGGACTCCGGGCAGTACCGGGTCACGGCCTATCTGGACGGCGAGAAATGCCGTATCGAGGTGGCCGACTCGGGCCCGGGCTTCCCCGCCCGGCGCGCGCTTCGCCCAGCCGCGCACACCGAACACGCGGAGCACATCGAACGGGCCCAGCAACCGGAGTACGTCGAACGGGCCCAGCAGCCGGAGCACATCGAACGGGCCCAGCAACCGGAGTACGTCGAACGGTCCCATCACCCCGAGCCCGTCGGTGCCCAGCCCACGTTCGCCCCGTACATCCCCTGCGTCGCCGAGAGCGGCCGCGGGCTGGACCTCATCGAGCAGCTCGCCGACCACGTCCAGTTCGGCAACCGGCCGGGCCGGGGCGCGGTGGTCAGCTTCGACAAGGTCCTGAAATGGCGGGAGGGCGCGCTGCTCATGGTGTGAGCAGCGCGCCCTGCCGTCAGGCGGAGAAGGGGTCAGCCCTTCAGCTGAGCCATCCAGGCCTCGACCTCGTCGGCCCGCCGGGGCAGCTTGTCGGACAGGTTCCGGTTGCCGTCCTCGGTGACGAGGATGTCGTCCTCGATCCGGACGCCGATGCCCCGGTACTCCTCGGGCACGGTCAGGTCGTCGGCCTGGAAGTAGAGGCCCGGCTCCACGGTCAGGCAGACCCCCGGCTCCAGGATGCCGTCGACGTACGCCTCGGTGCGCGCGACGGCGCAGTCGTGGACGTCCATGCCGAGCATGTGACCGGTGCCGTGCAGGGTCCAGCGGCGCTGGAGGCCGAGCTCCAGGACCTTGTCCACGGACAGGTCGCCGAGCAGGCCCCACGCGACGAGCTTCTCGGCGAGCACGCGCTGCGAGGCGTCGTGGAAGTCGCGGAAGGTGGCACCGGGCTTCACGGCGGCGATGCCCGCCTCCTGGGCCTCGTACACCGCGTCGTAGATCTTGCGCTGCAGCGGCGAGAACGTGCCGTTGATCGGCAGGGTGCGCGTCACGTCGGCGGTGTAGAGCTCGTTCGTCTCCACGCCGGCGTCCAGGAGCAGCAGATCGCCGGAGCGGACGGCACCGTCGTTGCGGACCCAGTGCAGGGTGGTGGCGTGCGGTCCGGCGGCGCAGATCGACCCGTAGCCGATGTCGTTGCCCTCGACGCGGGCGCGCAGGAAGAACGTGCCCTCGATGAAGCGCTCGCTGGTCGCCTCGGCCTTGTCCAGGATCCTGACGACGTCCTCGAAGCCGCGCGCGGTGGCGTCGCAGGCCTTCTGCAGCTCGGCGATCTCGAAGGCGTCCTTCACGAGGCGGGCCTCGGAGAGGTGGACGCGCAGCTCCTCGTCGCGCTCGGCGGTCACCTTGTCGGTGAGGGCGGCCTCGATGGACGCGTCGTGACCGCGCACGCTACGGACCGGGCCGGTGGCCTCGGTCAGCGCGGCGGCGATCTCGCGGACGTCCTTCGCGGGGATGCCCAGCAGCTGCTCGGCCTCGGCGAGGGAGTGCCGGCGGCCGACCCACAGCTCGCCCTGGCCGTCCAGCCAGAACTCGCCGTTCTCCCGGTTCGAGCGGGGCAGCAGGTAGATCGTGGCCTGGTGGCCGCGCTCGCCCGTCGGCTCCATGACGAGGACGCCGTCCTGGGTCTGGTCACCCGTGAGGTACGCGTACTCGGTGGAGGCGCGGAAGGCGTACTCGGTGTCGTTGGAGCGGGTCTTGAGGTTGCCCGCGGGGATGACGAGGCGCTCACCGGGGAAGCGCGCGGAGAGAGCGGCGCGGCGGGCGGCGGTGTGTTCGGCCTGGGCGATCGGTGCGAGCCCGTGCAGCTCGGTGTCGGCCCAGCCCGACTTCATGTTCTCGGCGAGCTCGTCGGAGACGCCCGGGTACAGGCCGTTCTTCCGCTGCTTGATCGGCTCCGCTGCCTCGTTCTCTTCGGTCTCCTGCTCCGGGGTCTCCGGGATGAGCTCCTCAGACACGATGTGATTCTCCTTGTTACGACACTGGGCCATCACCCATCGTACGGGCGTACGGAAGGGGGCCCAGGGCCGAAGGGCCTGTTACCGGAGAGGTAGTTGGGGGGGGTCAGTCGAAGTGCGCGGCGAGGACCACCACGTCCTCGGTGGAGTCGCTCCGGTCGAGCCCGTCGGGCAGCATCGTGCGCAGGACGTGGTCGGCGACGGCGGCCGGATCGTGCCGCCCCGCCTTCGGTACGGAAGCGGCGGCGGAGTGCAGCCGGGCGAAGGCACGGTCCATCGCGTCGCCGGTGCGGCGCAGCAGGCCGTCCGTGTAGAGGAGCACCGTTTCTCCCGGCGCCGGGGAGAACTCCACGCTCGGCGCCTCCCAGCAGGCGAGCATCCCCAGCGGGGCGGAGAGCGTGGTCTCGACGAACTCGCAGCGCCTCTCGCCGAGCACCAGCGGCGGGGTGTGCCCGGCCCCGGCGAGCACGACCTTGCGGGCGGCGGGTTCGCAGTAGGCGAAGAGGGCGGTGGCGGTCCGCGCGGGCTCGGTCAGCCGGAGCAGGAGCTCGAGATCGGAGAGTACGGCGACGGGGTCCTCGCCCTCCATCACGGCGTACGCCCGCAGACTGGCGCGCAGCCGTCCCATGGCGGCCATCGCGCTCGGCCCCGATCCGCCCACCGAGCCGACCGCGAGCCCGAGCGCCTGGTCGGGCAGCGGCAGCGCGTCGTACCAGTCGCCGCCGCCTCGGGGGCCGGTCCGGTGCCGGGCGGCCAGCTGGACACCGGGGATGCGGGGCAGCCGGCTGGGCAGCAGCTCCGCCGCGACGGTCGCGACGTCGGCGCGGGCGCGTTCCAGCTCGGCCAGGCGGGCCAGGTGCTCGGTGGCGTAGCGCGCGTACAGGCCGACTAGGTGGCGCTGCTTCTCCGAGGGCTCCCCGGGCTCGTCGTAGAGCCAGACGGCGCCGCCGAGCCGTCCGGCGGCCTCGGAAGCGAGGGGCAGGGCATAACTGGCGGCGTAGCCGAGGCGGGTGGCGACCTCGCGATGGCGGGGGTCCAGCTCCGGGTCGCCGAGCAGGTCGGGCGTGGTGAGCCCGTCCGCGGTGCCGGGCCGCCCGTCGAGGACGCGGCCCAGGGCGGTGGCGGCGCGCTCCACGGTCTCGATGTGGCCGAGATCGGCGTGGCTGAGCCCGAGTCCGAGGGTGGTGGACGGCGTCCCGCCGCCCGCCGGTTCCAGGACGAGGAGTCCGCGGCGGGCGCCCACGAGGGCGGCTCCGGCGTGCAGCAACTCGTTCAGGGCGGCGTCGAGGGTGGTGGTGCCGGCCAGCCGCTCGGTGAGTTCGTGCAGGGTCGTGAGATCCGAGACCCAGCCCGCGAGCCGGTCCTGGATGAAGGCTCCGGGAGCTGCCGGAACCTCCCGCAGGGGGGCGGCAGTGTGCGTTGAAACCGGAACTTCTGGATCGATTCCAGCCACTTTCGGCAGGTGCGGGGCGCTCATGGCAGCCAGCTTTCGGGCCGGTGCGATTCGTCGAATAGCATCGCAAACCCCCATGTGATTCTGCGCCACTATCAATGCATCCACATGTACACGCACAAGTAACCTGATGTCCAGCATTGTCCCCTGGAGGCTCGCCGGATTCGCTCCCCTCCAGTGTTAGTCAACTTGGCCGAAAAATGCACCCTCCGGCAGCTATTTGCGGTCGACTGGGGCAGCTCAACAAGGGGTGTCCCCGGGAGGAAATCCCAGGGGCGGCGTCATTCCGGGCAGGCTGGGTACGTAATCGGCGATGCCCGGGGCAGACGCTCACGGGCGGATGTGATCGCTCAGGAACCTGACAGCGGGTCCGGACGTCCTTACCCGTGACGGTCGCGATCAGTGACGGTCACGCCTCCGCCCCACGCGGCGGGGTTCGGGCCCGGCCGGCAGGCACGAGGCGCCCGTGGCGGGCGCCCCCGGCTCCACGCAGCTCGGCACCACCCCAGATCGGTTCCACTCGGATCGGTTCCACTCGGCTCGGCTCGGCTCACGCTCGGTACCGAAGGCACGCCCCGTACCGCAGAACCTGATGAGCACGTATGCACAGCGAAGAGACGCTCGCGCGAGGTCCCACACACGCGTGCGTCATGTGGACTCGGCGTTCAACGGAAAGGAACGAGCGCTCATGCGCGAGATCCTCGGAAGGCGACGCAGGTTCCGGCTCCGGCGCAAGGAGGGTGCCGCCCGGCTCGACGCGGCCCTGACCTTCGCCACCGCATGGCAGTGGCCCGTGCTCCCCGGAGCCGGGACCGCGCCGGCCGCCCTGCCCGACGGGCGTGGCCTCGGCTGCGCCTGCCCCGACCCCGACTGCGCCGTTCCCGGCGCGCACCCCTTCGACCCCGGGCTTCTGGCGGCCACCACGGACGAGCGCATGGTGCGCTGGTGGTGGACCAACCGGCCCACAGCCCCGGTGATGCTGGCGACCGGCGGCCGTGCCCCCTGCGCGGTGAGCCTGCCCGCCCTGGCCGGGGCGCGAGCTCTGGTCGCCCTGGACGGCATGGGCATGCGGCTGGGCCCCGTCGTGGCGACGCCCACCCGGTGGTCGCTGCTGGTGGCCCCGTACACGCTGGAAAGGCTCGGTGAGCTGCTCCACAGCAAGGACTGGGTGCCCAGCTCGCTCCGGTTCCACGGGGAGGGCGGCTATCTCGTCCTGCCCCCGTCCGAGACCGGCGCGGGCCAGGTGCGCTGGGAGCGGGCCCCCTCGCCGGGGGCGGCGGCTCCCTGGCTCCCGGACGTCGAGGCGGTCCTGGACGCCCTGGTCGAGGCGAGCACGAGCGCTCCGGACGGTGGCAGCCGGCTCGCGTACTGACGGGCGGGCGGCCCGGCCCTCACTCGTACGTCTCACTCGTACGGGTGTGGAGCCGGGCCGTATGCGCGGTAAACGGGCGCCGGACGGCCCGGCAGCGTGCCTCGCGTCGATATCGTCGCCCCGAATACCCGCGTACCCGCGTCCGGCGAGTGCCCGCGCGGCCGGGCAAGGGGGCCACCATGAATCTCCGCATGATCGGCCTCACAGCTGTCACCGCGTTCGCGTGCCTGATTCCGATCATTGCTTCCGCGGATCCCGGTGGCTCCCCGGCTCGTGTATCGACAGGTGAGGAATCCCCGGACAGATCATCAGAAAGCCGTGCGGAAAGGCCTTCTGATGACCCATCCGGGAGCGGGGGCGAATCCTCTTCCCCTTCGTCGTCGTCGCCGTCGGAAGCGCCATGGCCATCGCCATCGGAAATGAGCCGCGAGGGCGCCGCCCGGTGCGGTCCCGAGCTCGTCTCGCCGGAGGGCATCGAGGCGCAGACCTGTGTCATGACCGGGGGCGGCGAGACCTGGGCGCGCGCCTACTACCGCAACACCTCCGGTAGGGAACTCCGCTCCGTACTCACGCTGATGGGGCCGGGCGGGCGCACCGTGGAGCTGCACTGTGTCCTGGCGGCCCACGACGAGCCGGGCAGCTGCGAGACACCGCGAAGCGCCTCGGCGGGTGGCCCCGACGCGTATGCGGCGGTGGCGGAGTACGCGGGCGCGGGGCCGGTGGAGGAGGCGCCGCTGCTGCTCCGGGCCGGATCACATCGCGCGCCGGGCGCACCGGACTGAGTCCGGGGGCGGGTCTCGGGGCGGCCGGCCGGAGCGTGCCGCAGCCGGAAACGAAGACGCCCGGTCGCTGGCGACGGGGGATGCACCAGCGACCGGGCTTCTAGAACGGTAACAAGAGATCTGCCGTTCGCAAATTCGATCTCGCCTGCGGGGGCGGCGATTTACTTGTCAGTACGGTGAGTTGTGACGCGAGTCACCGACTCGGGGCGGGTCTCGACGGGGTCAGCTGAGCGTCACCTGGCGGTTGGTGAGCCCGCCGCGGGCACGTCGCTCCTCGGCGGTGAGCGGGGCGTCCGAGGCGAGCGCCGTCGCCAGCCGCTCGGCGAACGCGACGGCGGGCTTCTCGCACGCCTCGGCCCCCATGGAGCTCGGCAGGTCCCAGACGGGGACGACCAGACCGTGCGCCCGGAACGAGCCGACCAGCCGGGTGTCCTCACCCAGCGAGGAGGTGCCGGCGGCGTGCAGCCGGGCGAGCGCGTCGAGGAGCTGCTCCTCGGGGTGCGGCATGACCCAGCGCAGGTGGTTCTTCTCCGGGGTCTCGCACCAGTACGCGGCGTCGGCGCCGGAGAGCAGCACCGTCGGGATCGCGGCGGCGTTCGCGCGCTCCAGGGAGGCGGACACCTCAGGTGTGGCGTTCTCCGCGTCGGGCACCCAGAACTCGAACCCGGTGTGGACGACCGGCTCGAACGCGGCGTCCGGGTCGAGCAGATCCTGCAGGCGCGGCCCGTCGGCCGGTACGCGGCGGGCGGTGACCGGGGTGCCGGGCTCGACCTCCAGCGCCCGCTGGAGCGTGTCCGCGAGGTCGCGGCTGAGGTCGCCGGAGGAGGTGTCGTTCTGCAGGGCGAGGAGGACGGAACCGTCGTCGCGGCGCAGGGCGGGCCAGGCCATCGGCAGGACGGTCGCCAGCGTCACCGACGGAACGCCCTCGGGCAGCCCGCCCTTCAGCGTCAGCTCGACCGTGGCGGCGGGCACCAGCTCGCGCAGGGCGACCCAGTCGCACTCGCCCGCGAGTCCCTCGAACGGGCGGTGGACGAGCTCGGTCACGGCCTGGGCGGCGGCGCGTCCGTGACACGCCTTGTAGCGACGGCCCGAACCGCACGGGCAGGGCTCACGGGCCCCGACGACCGGGATCTCACCGTCCTTGAGCTGCTGCTTCCCGGCCTTGGTCTGAGGGCGCTTCTTGGCCATGGTGGGCATTCTCCCGATTGCGACAGTGCGGTCTCGGCGCGAGCCTAGCCGCCCGGGACACCACCACGGCACACGTGCCTGCCGCCGCCCTCACAGGCCGCCCCCACCGAGCGGTGTCGCCGATGGGGCAGCCGCTTCAGCTCGCGTCGTCGAGGACGTCGGAGAAGTCGAGCCCTTCGAACCCGGTGAGTCCGTCGACCGCGCCGAGCTCGGGCGGCTTCGGGGAGGGGACGTGGGCCCAGACGGTGACCTCGCCCGACGAGTCGTCCCGTACGCCCCACTCCTGGGCCAGGGCGCTGATGATGTTGAGCCCCCGGCCGCCTCGTGCCGTCACCGAAGGGGTGGCCGGAACGGGCCGGGTGGGCCCGCCGCCGTCCGTGACCTCCACGGTCAGGCCGCCGCCCGTGTCCACCCGCCAGGCGGCCCGGATGTCGCCGTCACCGACATCGGTGTGCCGCCCCAGCGGCCTGCCGTGCCGGCAGGCGTTGCTGAGCAGTTCGGAAAGAATGAGAACAGCGTCATCCACGACCGCGTCGGACACCCCGTTGCTGCGCAACTGCGCACGCATCCGGTGCCGTGCCTGCCCCACGCCCGCAGGGCCATGGGGAACGGCCATGCTCGACGACGCAGGCACCTCTTGTGCCACCACCAACGCCACCCCCGAGACCTCCTTTGCCCCACGCCACGGGTTGGATGCCCCACTGAGCTGCGCCGGAAACCGGCCAGGGCGCTGTCGGTGACGCACTCGACACGACTGAACGCGCAGTGAATGCGCCGGTGTACTCCCCGTCATGGTGATGGCGGGGGCACTTTCGCCTGCCAGGGGCGTGCCAGAGGCGATCCATTGTGTGCTAAATGCGCCCCAGTTGGGACAGAACCTGCTTCGGGCGGTTGGTGATGATCGCTTCGACGCCGAGTTCGGCGCAGAGCTCCACGTCGGCAGGTTCGTTCACGGTCCACACGTGCACCCGGTGGCCCGCCCGGTGCAGCCGTTCGATGTACCCGGGGTGGCTGCGCACGATCCGCATGCCGGGTCCGGCGATCCGGGAACCGGCGGGCAGCCGTCCGTCCCGCAGTCGGGGTGACACGAACTGCATCAGGTAGACGGTCGGCAGGCTGGGCGCCGCGGCCTGGACGCGGTGCAGGGAGCGGCCGGAGAAGCTCATGATGCGGATGGGGGAGGGCTCGTCGGCCGAAGGAGCGGCCAGACCGAAGCGGTTCAGCAGGTGCAGGAGCCGCTCCTCGACCTGTCCGGCCCAACGGGTGGGGTGCTTCGTCTCGATGGCCAGCTGCAGCGGCCGCCCCGTGGCCCGTACCTCGGTGAAGAGCTCCAGGAGCCGTTCCAGGGTGAGTACGGAGGTGAGCTCGCCCGGCACCGGATCCCAGTCCGGCGACTCCTCGCGGTCCTTCCAGGAGCCGAAGTCGAGGGCGGCGAGGGCGGAGAGCTCCAGGGCGGAGACGGCGCCGCGCCCGTTCGACGTACGGTTCACCCGGCGGTCGTGCACGCAGACGAGGTGGCCGTCGGCGGTCAGCCGGACGTCGCACTCCAGGGCGTCGGCACCGTCCTCGATCGCCTTGCGATAGGCGGCCAGGGTGTGTTCGGGGGCGTCGTCGGAGGCCCCGCGATGGGCGACGACCTGGATCGAGCTGTGCGGGCTGCGCTGCCGTGCGTGGGTCACCCGGGCCATGGTGTCACCGCTGTGGGGGTAGGCGAACACATGTCACCGTGGAGGACCGTTTTGTCTGATGTAAAGATTGGTGTGCGGATGCACAGGTCCTGCTTACAGTGGCCCGACGTGCCGTGGGAAAAGCTGACTGCAGACACGTGCACAGCGGATTTCTTGCCGAACGCCGACTGGATGCCGAGTGGAACCGAGGAGTAAAGAGCTGTGAGCACCGAGAACGAGGGCACCGAGGGCAACGCGGTACCGGCCGTGCCGTCCGTTCCGCCCGCACCTCCCGTGCCGGCCACCACTCCCGACGCGGCGGCGGACGGCGCACGCGAGGAGTCCGGGAGCGGCTCCGGTACGGAGGCGACGCCCCCGGCGACCCCGGCGCACGCGGACGCCCCGCGCCACACCCCCACGGCCCAGGGCGCGCCGGTGCACCCGGGCGCCCCGCAGGACTCGGCGGCGTACTCCGGCCAGCCCGCGCACCACCAGGCCGGGCCCCACACCCCCCAGCAGCCCCACCAGCCCCCGCACACCCCGTACGTGGCGGCGCCCGAGCCCCCCGCGGGCGCCGCCTCCTGGCCCCCGCCCCCGCCCGCGGTCCCCTCGTACGCCGGTGGCGGCGCGGCCCACCCGCCCGGCGGCGGCATGGGCAACGGGAGCGGCCACGGCCCGGTCTGGGGCGCCCCGGTCCCGCAGCCCGGCCACGACCCCTCCCACGGCAACGGCAAGCGCCGGGGCGCCGGCGGCCTGGTCGCGGCGGTCGCGGTGGCGGCTCTGGTCGCGGGCGGTATCGGCGGCGCGCTCGGCTTCTGGGCCGCCGACCGCAACGACAACGGCTCCTCCGGCAGTTCGACCACGGTCGCGGCGTCGGACAGCCCGAGGGACCTCAAGCGCCCGGCGGGCACCGTGGCCGGGGTCGCGGCGAAGGCTCTCCCCAGCGTGGTGACGATCGACGCGCAGGGTGGTGAGGGCGAGGGCGGGACGGGCACGGGCTTCGTCTACGACAAGGAGGGCCACATCCTCACCAACAACCACGTGGTGGCCTCCGCGGCGGAGTCCGGCGAGCTGTCGGCGACGTTCTCGGACGGCAAGAAGTACGCGGCCGAGGTGGTCGGCCGGGCGCAGGGCTACGACGTGGCCGTGCTGAAGCTGAAGAACCCGCCGTCGGGCCTGGCTCCCCTCCCTCTCGGCAACTCGGAGAGCGTGGCGGTCGGCGACTCGACGATCGCGATCGGCGCCCCCTTCGGCCTGTCCAACACGGTCACGACGGGCATCATCAGCGCGAAGAACCGCCCGGTCGCCTCCGGGGACGGCTCCAGCAACAAGAACTCGTACATGAGCGCCCTGCAGACCGACGCCTCGATCAACCCGGGCAACTCCGGCGGCCCGCTGCTGGACGCCACGGGCGCGGTCATCGGCATCAACTCCGCGATCCAGTCGACGGGCGGCGGCCTCGGCCAGTCCCAGGCCGGATCGATCGGCCTCGGGTTCGCGATCCCGATCAACCAGGCGAAGAACGTCGCCGAGCAGCTGATCAAGACGGGCAAGCCGGTCTACCCGGTGATCGGCGCGACGGTGACGATGGAGGAGAAGACCGGCGGCGCCGCGATCTCCTCCGAGGGCGCGGGCGGCACCCCCGCCGTCACCCCGAACGGCCCGGCGGCCAAGGCGGGCCTCAAGCCGGGCGACGTGATCACCAAGTTCAACGACACCGTGATCGACAGCGGCCCGACCCTGATCGGCGAGATCTGGACCCGCAAGCCGGGCGAGAAGGTGACCCTCACGTACGAGCGCGACGGCAAGTCGGCGACGGCCGAGGTCACCCTTGGCCAGCGCGAGGGCGACAGCTGACCGGCCGGATCGCCCGGTCCGGAATCGACGGAGCCCCCGCACAGAGTGCGGGGGCTCCGGCCGTTGACGGAGGCCGCTTACACGGAAGCTGCTTACGGAAGCTGCTTCTTCTCGGAGTGGTAGGCGTAGGCGTAGCCGCCGCTCTCAGCGCCGGTGGCGACGGCCGAGAAGCCGAGAGGACCTGACTCGGCCGTGCCGATGCTCCGCTGGAAGATGGTGGCGCCGTCGCACACGTGGGTGCCCGCGGCCGACGCCACCTCCTTGCCCGCGAGGCGGAAGGCCAGTGCCACCTTGGCGCCACCCGTACAGGTGAACGCGAACGACACGCTCAGCACGTCCTCGGGCACGGAGGCCAGCGTGTTGCCGAACTGCCGCTGCAGCACACCGTCCCCCTCGCCGAGGGACTCGATGTTGACGATGCCCTTCTCCAGCACGGACTTCGCCGCTTCGGCGGCGGATGATTTTTCCGCAGTGGCCGAGCCCGGCCCCGTCACGCTCGGGCTCTCCGAGGACGGCTCGGCCTGGTCGCTCGGCCCGCACGCCCCGGCACCGAGCAACGCCGCGACGGACAGGGCGACGGCGACTCGCCGTACAGCCCTGCCGTCCGCACCCCTGGCCCACATCATGAGTTCTGCCGGCCGATCGGCATGTACGGCACGATCTCCGCGCCGTCGGCCGGAACCGGCTCGTCCGCCGGAGCGGCGGTACCCGTGCCGGCCCCTGCGAGTAGGACGGCGCTGGCGGTCATGAGAGGCAGTGCGGTACGCATGGCGATGCGGTTCAAGTGTCTCCGTTTCTTATGCAGGTCGGGAGGGCCCCTGGTCAGAGAGCCGAGACCAGTCACGCTGAGCGATGTCCAGAGGAGGCTCCAGACGCTCCGAGTGATCTTGTTACGCCGTTTCTACCGTGCTGCGGAAGGGAAGGGCAATCGCTCAGTGGTGCAGATCACGTACGGGATCCGAATTGCGCAGTGCGAGCGCGGAGTTACCTCGGAGGAACCTCGGAGCCCGGAGAGCGCGACGCCTTCCCCGTCCAGGGGCACGACGGCCTCTGGTTGCCCTGCGTGTCAACGGCACGCCCCGCGGGCGGTCTTGTCCTCATGTCCGCTGAGCAGCACCCGGAGCGCCACCCGGCAGCCTCGTGAGAGGCGCCTCCGCGGTCAACTCCCATCCCTATGGCCGACCTGTGGCCGGACTGCCCTGCACGAGGCGCCCAGCCGGTAGGCTGTTGACCGCTCCGCAGCACGTGAAGCAGGGCGAAGGTGGGTTGCCCGAGCGGCCTAAGGGAACGGTCTTGAAAACCGTCGTGGCAGCGATGTCACCGTGGGTTCAAATCCCACACCCACCGCCAGGTGAGAGAAGTAGCAGGTCAGAGGGCGGGTCTCCGGAATGGAGACCCGCCCTCTATGCGGTGGTCCGCCCGGAGGGGTCCAAGCGCCCTCAGTGCCACCGGCGTTTGGGTCACGGAGCCCGGTGAGCGCTGCTGCCCGGACTCCGTCACCCCCGCCCCCGCGTCAGCCGTTCCGCCGACGCGATCGCCGCGCGGGCCTCCTGCTCCGTGAGGCCCGTGCGGACCGCTGCGGCGGTGAGGGCGTCGGCCAGGGCGTCGCCGAAGCCGTGTTCGTAGGCGCGGCAGGCCGCCCAGAACAGGCGGGTGTTGCGCTGGCCCTCGTGGGCCGCCAGGACGAACTGGATCAGGCCCTCGCCCCGGCGGCCCGGGGACTCCGGGGTGCCCGCGCTGCCCATGGCCGTTCCGGCCGGGCGACGTGAAGGGGTGAGGAGGCGGAGGAGGGCGCGGGGGCAGGGGGCCGGAGTGAGGTGGGCGGTGCCGGGGGCCAGGCGGTAGCGGCCGTGGGCGGTGACCGAGCCAGGGCCGACCAGGTAGCCGCCGTTGCCGCGGATGTCGATGCCCGGGGCGAGGCGGCCGGCCGAGTTGGGGACCGTGGTGTCGGCGGGGCCGGTGAGCCAGAGGTGGCGGCCGCCGCTGGGGGTGAGCACCGTGACGGTGGGCGGGATCGTGAACAGGTGCTGGAGGGCCAGCTGCCGGAGCGCGCCCACCGAGTCGTTGCCGTACGCGATGTCCACGTCCAGGTCGATGCCGATGAGCTGGTGCGGGGCGAGCCCGCAGGCGATGCCGTAGCCGGTGGCCCGGGGCGCGGCGGCGAAGAGCGCCCGGACGGTCGCGGGGTCGGTGGTGGCGTCGTGCACCCCGTGGCCCGGCAGCCCGCACTCGCCCCGGCAGCGGACCGGCGGCTGCTCGCCGCGGTGGGGGGAGCGCAGCGCGGGGAGCTTGGTGGCGGACAGGGGGAAGACGGGAAGCCCGCGCCCGGCGGCGGAGAGGGCGTGGGCGAGGGCCAGGGTGGCGGTCTGCCGGTCGATGGTGGCCATGACCCCAGTTTCGTACATTCGTTCGAATAAAGGAAGTGGGGCTGAGCGCTGCCGGGCCAGGCTGCGTAGCTTCGTCTTGAGGAGCGGGAGGTGGGTCCGCAGGACTCGCACGAGACCCTCGCCCTTCCCGAAGTCCTCGGCGTCGGCGCGGCCAACTCTCGGGAGGCCTCGACATCGTGGTCGAGGGCACGGCGGAGCAGGTGACGGATCCGGTGCGGCAGGACGAGGTCATCGCCGCGTTCGAGGCGCAGTACGGGGACCCCATCACCTCGCCGGAGGGCGCCTTCTTCGGCTTCGGCGACAGCATCCGCGAGGACAGAGACCTGTTGTTCGCCGTGGCACCCATCACGGCGTACGGCCTCGGACACGACGGCCAGGTGTTCAGTCATGCCCGGTACACCTTCTAGCGGGCCTCCTGCTCGTAGATGCGGGTGCGGCGCTCGGCCGGGGTCGTTGTCGCAGAGGAGGTTTATCGCCTCTTCTTCATGCTTGCGAGGGAATCCGACGGCACAGCACGGTTCGCCGGGGATGTGCTGGGCAACTCTGGTCTCGCGACGTCGTGACCAGCACCGGGGCGGTCGGCCAACTTTCCCGGAACCAGCCGCACATGTAGCTATGAAGCCGGACTTCCGGTTCCTGGAGGAATTGACATGGCAAGCATCCGTACCGCTCGTGTTCTCGCCGCAGTCGCCGCGCTGCCTCTGACCGTCGCCCTCTGCGGCGGTGTGGCCCTGGCGGACAACGGCTCCTTCGCGAACGACGGATCGAACGCGGCCGTGGCGACGATCGGCGGCAGTGGCGTCGGCGGCAACAACACCGGCAACTCCTCGACGACACAGCAGCAGGCCGTCGGATCCGGTGCGTCGAACCAGAACACCTCGGCCCAGGTCAGCGGCTCGGCCTTCACCGCCATCGACCAGTCGGACCACAGCGTCGCCGTGAACTTCACCCCGTTCTTCTGGTGATGCCCCCTGGCGGTGATGCCCTGGCGGTGATGCCCCGGCGGTGGGTGCCCGGCGGTGGCGCCCGGCGGTGACGCCGCTTCCGTGACGCCGCTTCCGTGACGCCACTTCGGCGATCAGGTGTCCGGGACCTCCCGGGGGGTGGGTCCCGGCCGTCCGAACAGCAGCCCGTGCGGCGGCACTTCCGTGCCCCGCGCGGGCTGTCGCCGTTGCCTTTGGTTGTTGGACCCTTGACAGGGGAAGCAAACCTGACGGACAGTCAGCAACCGTCCGGCTGCCATGCTTCCCGCCTCTGGAGGTCCGCCGTGCACCTCGCCCCGACGGAGCGCCAGCAGCAGCTGCGTACCGAACTGCGCGCGTACTTCGCGGCCGCGCTGCCCGAAGGAGGAAGCTGGCGCGACGATCGGGGTGAGCAGCGGCGGCTGCTCCGGCGGATCGGCGCCGACGGGATGCTCGGTCTCGGCTGGCCCGTCGCGTACGGGGGGCAGGGCCGGGGACCCGACGAGCAGTTCGTCTTCTTCGACGAGGCGTACCGGGCCGGCGCCCCCGTCTCCATGGTCACCCTCAACACCGTCGGCCCGACCCTGATGAAGTACGGCACCGAGGAGCAGAAGGCGTACTTCCTGCCCCGCATCCTCAGCGGCGACCTCGTCTTCGCGATCGGCTACAGCGAACCCGAAGCCGGTACGGACCTGGCGGCCCTGCGGACCCGCGCTGTGCGGGACGGCGGCGACTGGGTCATCGACGGCCAGAAGATCTTCACCAGCAGCGCCCAGCAGGCCGACTGGATCTGGCTCGCCTGCCGTACGGACCCGGAGGCGCCCAAGCACCGGGGCATCTCGATCATCCTCGTGCCGACCGGCGACCCCGGCTTCTCCTGGACGCCCATCGAGACCGTGGGCGGGCTGACGACGGCCGCCACGTACTACGACGGCGTACGCGTCCCCGCCTCGAACCTCGTCGGTGAGGAGAACCAGGGGTGGGGGCTCATCACCAACCAGCTCAACCACGAACGCGTCGCCCTCGCCGCCATCGGCATGCAGGCCGAGGACTTCTACGAGGAGGCCCTCGCCCACGCCCGTACCCCCGACCCCGCCACAGGGCGCCGCCGGATCGACGAGCCGTGGGTACGCGCCCGGCTCGCGGAGGCGTACGCCCGGCTCGCGGCGACCCGGCTGCTGAACTGGCGGCTGGTCGGCGCCGTGGGAGCGGGCGCGCTCGCCCCCGGGGAGGCGAGCGGCGTGAAGTTCGCGGGGACCGAGAGCGCGGTGGAGGTCTATCGGATGTGCCAGGAGGTGGTGGGTGAGGCAGCCCTCCTCCGGGGCGGGTCGCCCGGCTGCTTCGGCACGGACGGCGGTGGTGGTGGTGAGCTGGAGCGGATGAACCGGGCCGCGCAGATCAACACCTTCGGCGGCGGCGTCAGCGAAGTGCAGCGCGAGATCGTCGCCACGATGCGTCTCGGGATGACGCGGGGCAAGCGGTGATGCCGGGCGACCGGGCGGTGCGGGCCGACGTCCCGGACCCCCTGTACGACCGGCTCACCTCCTACGCCGGCCGCCCCGCCGCCACCGCGGGCACCGGCAAGGACCCCGTCAACGCGCCCATGATCCGCCACTGGTGCGAGGCCATGGGGGACGCCTCCGCGGCCTACCGGGGGCCCGACGCCGTCGCCCCGCCGACCATGCTTCAGGCCTGGACCATGGGTGGGCTGACCGGGCACCCCCACGGTACGGGCCGCTCAGCGGCGTACGACGAACTCCTCGGGCTCCTCGACGGCGCCGGGTACACCTCCGTCGTCGCCACCGACTGCGAGCAGGTATATCTGCGGCCGCTCCGGCCCGGCGACCTGATCACCTTCGACGCGGTCATCGAGTCCGTCTCCCGCCGCAAGACCACCAAGCTCGGCACCGGGTACTTCGTCACCACCCGCATGGACGTCCGCGCCGACGGCGAACCCGCCGGGACGCACCGCTTCCGCATCCTCAGGTACCGCCCCGCGCAACAAAAGCCCGCGAAGCCGGAACCGCCCCTCCGCCCCCGCCCCGTCATCAACCGCGACAACGCCGGATTCTGGGCCGGGGTCGCCGAGCACCGCCTCCTCATTCAGCGCTGCACGGGCTGCGCCACCCTCCGCTTCCCCTGGCTCCCCGGCTGCAACGCCTGCGCCGGCCAGGAGTGGGACACGGTCGAGGCGGGCGGCGAGGGCACGGTCTTCAGCCATGTCGTGATGCACCACCCGTCCTTCCCCGCCTTCGACCCGTCGGGCGAGGGCGGTCCGTACGCCGTCGCGCTCATCGAGCTCGCCGAGGGCGTCCGGATCGTCGGCAACGTGGTCGGGGTGCCGTACGACAAGGTCCGCGTCGGCCTGCCGGTACGGCTGGAGTTCCTGCGTGCGGACCCCGATCTGGAACTTCCGGTCTTCCGGGCGAGCGAAGGCGGTTGAGATGGACTTCACCCCGAGCGAGGAGCAGGCAGCGGCGCAGGGTCTGGCCGCGCGGATCTTCGGTGACCTGTCGACGCACGAGCGGCTGGTGGCGGCCGGAACGGGTACGGACGCGGGGCTGTGGAAGGAGCTGTGCACCGCCGGGCTACCCGGCGCGGTGGAGGACATCGGGCTCCTCGGTCTGGTCCTGCTCCTGGAGGAACAGGGTCGGAGCACGGCCCAGGTCCCGCTGGCGGCGACCTGCGTGTACGGGCTCCTCGCGGTCGTCGAGCACGGTACGGCGGAGCAGCGGGAGCGCCTGCTGCCCGCCCTGCGCGACGGTACGGCGGTGGCGACGGGGGCCTTTCCGGCGCGGGGCGGAGTGCGGGCGGTGGACGGGGCGCTGTACGGGGTCGTGCCCTGGGTGCCGTGGCTGCGGGACGCCACCCATGTGCTGGTCGCGGATGCCGAGCGGGAGTTGTGGTTCGCCGAGGTGCGGGCGCCGGGCGTGACCGTGGTGCCCGTGGAGACGACCGCGCCCTGGTCGGCGGGGCGGCTCGGCCTCGACGGCGTACGGGGAGAGCCCCTCGGTACGGGCCCGGGGGCCTGCGCCGCGGTCCTCGCCGCGAGCCGGACCGCCTTCGCCGGGCTCCAGGCGGGCGTCTGCGCGGGCTCCCTCGCCCGGGCGGTCCAGCACACCACCAGCCGCGAGCAGTTCGGGCGGCCGCTCTCCACCAACCAGGGCGTCCTGCTCCGTGCCGCCGACGCCCACATGGACACGGAAGCCATCCGGGTCACGGTGTACGAGGCCGCTTGGCGGCGGGACCAGCAACTGAGCCGTGGGGCTCAGGCGTTGACGGCCGCCTGGTGGGCCTCGGAGGCGGGCCGGCGGGTCGTGCACGCGGGGCAGCACCTGCACGGCGGCTCCGGGGCCGACCTCGACCACCCGGTTCACCGGCACTTCCTCTGGGGCCGTCAGCTCGACGCGTACCTCGGCTGCGGCACCGAACTTCTCTCGGAGCTGGGCCTGTTGATAGCGGGCGACGGCTGTCAGGAGGGCGTGTCGTGAACGGGACGTACCGCGTCGGCGACGCACTGCCGCCCCTGGAGATCCCCGTCACCCGCACCCTGATCGTCGCGGGCGCCATCGCCTCCCGGGACTACCAGGACGTGCACCACGACGCCGAACTGGCCCGGGAGAAGGGCTCACCGGACATCTTCATGAACATCCTCACCACCAACGGGCTCGTCGGCCGCTACATCACCGATCACTTCGGGCCCGCCGCCGTTCTCCGGAAGGTGGCCATCCGGCTCGGTGCTCCCAACTACCCGGGGGACGTCATCCGGTTGACCGGCCACATCACATCCCTGAGAGACGGACAACACCCTCTTATAGAGGTCGCTGTCGTCGGCGACAACCGTACAGGGCGTCACGTCACCGGAAAGGTCACCGTGGCGATCACCAGGGAGGGCGGCGCATGAGCGTCCGGCGGGCCGACACCCTCGGCGGAAAAGCGGCCATCGTCGGCATCGGCGCCACCGAGTTCTCCAAGAACTCCGGCCGCAGCGAACTCAAACTCGCCGTCGAGGCCGTCGGCGCCGCCCTCCACGACGCGGGCCTCACCCCCGCCGATGTCGACGGCCTCGTCACCTTCACCATGGACACCAGCCCCGAGATCACCGTCGCCCAGGCCGCCGGGATCGGGGAGCTGTCCTTCTTCTCCCGTGTTCACTACGGGGGCGGCGCCGCCTGCGCCACCGTCCAGCAGGCCGCCCTCGCGGTGGCGAGCGGGGTGGCCGACGTCGTCGTCTGCTACCGGGCGTTCAACGAGCGCTCCGGTCGGCGCTTCGGCTCCGGTGTCCAGCGGCGCGAGCCCACCGCGGAGGGCGCGGCGCTCGGCTGGAACCTGCCGTCCGGGCTGCTCACCCCCGCCTCCTGGGTGGCGATGGCGGCCCAGCGCTATCTGCACACGTACGGCATCGGACCGGAGGTCTTCGGGCAGGTGGCGGTGGTCGGCCGGCGGCACGCGGCGCGGAACCCGGCGGCGTACTTCCACGGGCAGCCGATCACGCTCGCCGACCACGCCGCCTCCCGCTGGATCGTCGAACCGCTGCGGCTGCTCGACTGCTGCCAGGAGACCGACGGCGGCCAGGCCCTCGTGGTCACCAGCGTGGAGCGCGCCCGCGACCTGCCCCGGCCGCCCGCCGTCGTCGTCGCGGCGGCGCAAGGCGCGGGCCGGTCCCAGGAGCAGATGACGAGCTTCTACCGGGACGGCCTGACCGGGCTGCCCGAGACCGGGGTGGTCGCCCGGCAGCTCTGGCGGAGCTCGGGGCTGGCCCCGGCCGATATCGACGTGGGCATCCTCTACGACCACTTCACGCCGTTCGTCCTGATGCAGCTGGAGGAGTTCGGTTTCTGCGGCCCGGGGGAGGGCGGGGCGTTCGTCGCGGCGGACGCGCTGGCCCTGAACACCCACGGGGGTCAGCTGGGGGAGGCGTACCTCCATGGGATGAACGGCATCGCGGAGGCCGTCCGGCAGCTCCGCGGTACGTCGGTGAACCAGGTGGCGGGGGCGGCGAGGTCCCTGGTCACGGCTGGTGCGGGGGTCCCGACGTCCGGGCTGATCCTCGGCGCGGACGGCTGAACCACCCCGGACGGAGTCGGGGGCGGACCCTTACGGCGCCGCGGTGGCCCGTCCACCTTCAGGAGGTGGAGGGTGAGCCGGCCCTACAACCTGAGGCGGACGGCCCTTCGGGACCTGGGGGCGATCCCCCGGGCGGGCCCCGCTCCTAGCGTTGAGTACATGACCACGCCAGTCTGCACGGGCGCCTCCAGGGCGGCCTCCGCCACCGCCGCCGGCCCGCACCACACCCACGCGCCGTACGCGTCGTTCTCCTCGTACGTCCGGGCCCGTGGCCCGGTCCTGCTGCGCACCGCGCGCTCGCTCACCGCGAATCCGTGCGACGCGGAGGACCTGCTGCAGACCGCGCTCGCCAAGACGTACGTCGCCTGGGAGCGGATCGAGGACCACCGGGCGCTGGACGGGTACGTCCGGCGGGCGCTGCTGAACACCCGGACCTCGCAGTGGCGCAAGCGCAAGGTCGACGAGTTCGCGTGCGAGGAGCTGCCCGAGCAGGGCGGCGTCGCGGCGCCCGACCCGGCCGAGCAGCAGTCGCTGCACGACGCGATGTGGCGTGCGGTGCTCAAGCTCCCGGACCGCCAGCGCGCGATGGTCGTCCTGCGGTACTACGAGGACCTCAGCGAGGCCCAGACGGCCGAGGTGCTCGGGGTGTCGATCGGTACGGTCAAGAGCGCCGTCTCCCGCGCCCTCGGCAAGCTCCGTGAGGACCCGGAGCTGACGCCGGTGCGCTGAGCCCAGCGATCTGGGAAGTGTCCCCCGTCGGCCCCCGGACAGGAATTTCCTCCCGCGAGTAGTGACATACCGCTTGGTATGTGCGCAGAATCAGCGCAACCTTACTGCCGCGTAGCGCCCACCGGGAGGACGCCGTGCTGAGCACCATGCAGGACGTACCGCTGACTGTCACCCGCATCCTGCACCACGGGATGACGATCCATGGGAAGTCGCAGGTCACGACCTGGACCGGCGAACCCGAGCCGCACCGACGCACCTTCGCCGAGATCGGCACCCGCGCGACCCAGCTGGCCAACGCGCTCCGCGACGAGCTGGGCATCGACGGCGACCAGCGGGTCGCCACTCTCATGTGGAACCACGCCGTCCATGTGGAGGCCTACCTCGCGATTCCCTCCATGGGGGCCGTGCTCCACACCCTCAACCTCAGGCTGCCGCCGGAACAGCTCGCCTGGATCGTCAACCACGCGGACGACAAGGTGGTCATCGCGGACGGCACGCTGCTGCCGCTCCTCGTGCCGCTCCTGCCCCACCTGCCGAGCATCGAGCACGTCGTCGTCTCCGGGCCGGGCGACCGCTCGGCGCTCGCCGGGGTCGCGCCGCGCGTGCACGAGTACGAGGAGCTGATCGCGGGCCGCCCCACCACGTACGACTGGCCTGATCTGGACGAACGCCAGGCCGCCGCCATGTGTTACACCTCCGGCACCACCGGGGACCCCAAGGGCGTCGTCTACTCCCACCGCTCGATCTACCTGCACTCCATGCAGGTCAACATGTCGGAGTCGATGGGGCTGACCGACAAGGACACCACGCTCGTCGTGGTCCCCCAGTTCCACGTGAACGCCTGGGGGCTGCCGCACGCCACCTTCATGAGCGGCGTCAACATGCTCATGCCGGACCGCTTCCTCCAGCCGGCCCCGCTTGCCGAGATGATCGAGCGCGAGCGCCCGACCCACGCCGCCGCGGTGCCCACCATCTGGCAGGGCCTCCTCGCCGAGGTGACCGCCAACCCGCGCGACCTCACCTCCATGGCCAACGTGACCATCGGCGGCGCGGCGTGCCCGCCCTCGCTGATGGAGGCGTACGACAAGCTCGGCGTCCGGCTCTGCCACGCCTGGGGTATGACGGAGACCTCGCCGCTGGGCACCATGGCTCACCCGCCCGCCGGGCTGAGCGCCGAGGAGGAGTGGCCGTACCGCATCACCCAGGGCCGTTTCCCGGCCGGTGTGGAGGCGCGGCTGGTCGGCCCGGCGGGCGAGCACCTGCCGTGGGACGGCGAGTCGGCCGGGGAGCTGGAGGTCCGCGGCGCCTGGATCGCCGCCGCGTACTACGGCGGCGCCGACGGCGAACACCTGCGGCCCGAGGACAAGTTCAGCGAGGACGGCTGGCTGAAGACCGGTGACGTCGGCGTGATCAGCACCGATGGCTACCTCACCCTCACCGACCGGGCCAAGGACGTCATCAAGTCGGGCGGCGAGTGGATCTCCAGCGTGGAGCTGGAGAACGCGCTGATGGCCCACCCGGACGTCGCGGAGGCGGCCGTCGTCGCCGTACCGGACGAGAAGTGGGGCGAGCGGCCACTGGCGACGGTGGTCCTCAAGGAGGGCACCACCGGTACCGACTACGAGGCCCTGAAGGCGTTCCTCGCCGAGTCGGGCATCGCGAAGTGGCAGCTGCCGGAGCGCTGGTCGGTGATCGCCGCCGTGCCGAAGACGAGCGTCGGCAAGTTCGACAAGAAGGTGATCCGGAAGCAGTACGCGGCCGGGGAGCTGGACGTCACCCAGCTCTGAGGCGTCGGTCCTGTCTTGGTTTCACGTGAAACAGGGCGGGGGCGGTACGGGAAATCCGTACCGCCCCCGCCCTTTGTGCGCGGTCAGTTGGTGCCTATCTTCGCCAGCAGGTCGACGATCCGGGACTGCACCTCGTCGCTGGTCGACCGCTCCGCCAGGAAGAGAACGGTTTCCCCGGAAGCGAGCCGCGGCAGCTCCGAGGAGTCCATCCCGGCCGACGTGTAGACCACCAGCGGGGTGCGGTTGAGCTGCCCGTTCGCGCGCAGCCAGTCGATGATTCCGGCGCGCCGACGGCGTACCTGCATCAGGTCCATGACCACCAGGTTGGGCCGCATCCGGCCCGCCAGGTCGACGGCCTCGCTGTCGGTCGCCGCCCGGGCGACCTGCATCCCGCGCCGCTCCAGGGTCTGCGCCAGCGCCGCCGCGATCTCCTCGTGCTCCTCGATCAGAAGAACGCGGGGCGGGTGCTGCTCGCTGTCGCGGGGGGCCAGTGCCTTGAGGAGGACGGCAGGGTCCGCCCCGTACGCGGCCTCCCGGGTGGCCTGCCCCAGGCCGGCCGTGACCAGCACCGGAACCTCGGCGGCGACGGCCGCCTGGCGCAGCGACTGCAACGCCGTACGGGTGATGGGCCCGGTCAGCGGGTCGACGAAGAGCGCGGCGGGGAACGCGGCGATCTGGGCGTCGACCTCCTCACGGGAGTTGACAATCACCGGACGGTAGCCCCGGTCGCTGAGTGCCTGCTGGGTCGGCACGTCGGGGGCGGGCCAGACGAGCAGCCGACGCGGGTTGTCCAGCGGCTCGGGGGGCAGCTCGTCGTCGAGCGGGCGGGGCTGCGGACGGTTGGCGACCTCGACCGCGCCGCCGGGCCCGTCGAGTGGCTCGGGACCCTCGGCGCCCTCGTCGGGCGCCCCTATGGCGTACGCGCGCCCCTCGGCCACCGGAGGCGGCAGCAACTGGCCGGAGCCGGGGTTGGTGGCGTCGGTGGGCCCTTGAGCCTCCGGGGACCGAGGCTGAGGAGTGAGGGGCTGATGGGGTACTTGGGGCTGCTGTCCCTGTGTGGCGTCGACGGCCGGGTCCTGGCCTGCGGCAGACGGCTGGGCCGAGGGGCGCTCGCCCTCCGGCGGGGCGGTGAGCTTGCGGCGACGGCCGGCTCCGCCGAGGCTCTGCTGCTGGTTCGGCGGAGCGGGCTGGGCGGGCTGGTTCTGCTGCTGGGTGAGGTGCTGCGCGAACGGCACCCCCTGGCCCAGCGTCCGCACGCTGAACGCGCGTCCCTGGGTGGAGTCCGGGTTGACACCCGCCATCGGCTCCTCGGCGGGCAGCGGCTGCCGCCGCGCGTCCGGCACCCGAACGCCCGCGCCGGAGTCCGCCGGGTGCGCCGCCGGGACGGCCGCGGTGCCGGTGGTGTGGGCGGTCTGCCCGTTGCCGCCCCAGGACCGGTCGTCCGGTGCGGGGCGCGGGGAGCCCGGGGCTTGCGGTACGCCGCCCCAGGACTGGTCGTCCGGTGCCGCGTCGCCGTGGAGGGGCGCGTCCGGGCCCGGGGCACCCGACCAGTCGGCGTGCGGCGCCACGGGGTGGGCCTGCGGGGGCGTGTGGCCGGCCTCCGGGGCGGTGCGCCCGTGGTGGCTCTCGTCACCGGGCGGGGGTACGGGGGCGGTGCCCGGTGCCTGGACGGCCGCGGGAGCGGTGGCCGGTGCGTGCGGTGCGGCCGGAGTCCGGTCCGCGTCGGCGGGCGGCAGGGCGAAGGCGGTACGCGGACCGGCCTCGGCGGCGGTGCGCTCCTGGGCGGCGGCCAGCGCTCGGCGGGCCCGACGGCCCCCGGGCTGCTGGGCCTGGAGCTGGGCTTGCTGGTTCGGGCCGTTCTGGCTGCCCGGGCCCTGCTCCGGGCCCGTACCGCCGTTGCCGGCCGCGAGGGCGGGGAGCGCCGGGCGGTGCTCGCCCTCGCGCCGTGCCCGCCGTCCGGCGGGCGGTACGGGCTGCTGCGGGTCCGCCGGTACACCCTGCGGCGGCACGGTCTGCCCGCGCTGGGGACGTCCGGCACCCTGGGCACCCTCGGCCGCGGTGACGACTGAGCCCTCGGACGGCGCGGCGGGCGCGGCGGAGGTCAGCGCGAGGGCCTGCCGCTGCGGCTGCTGAGTCTGCTGCTGAGCGGTCTGGGGCGGTCCGATCTGCGGCGGACCACTCTCCGCCGGGCTGGGCCTTCCGCGCCTGCGACCCGACCCCTCACCCTGCTGGGCAGGGATCAGCTCGGGAACCGCCTGTTCCTCGTCCGCCGCCGGCCCACGGCGCGCACGGCGGCGCCCGGTCGGCTCGGCGAGCTGCCCGTCCTCCGGGATCTCCGCGACCGCGACCCCGGCCTCGGACGCACCGGCGGGGCTGTCCAGGAACGCGTCGGTCGACGACCGGCGCGCCCGCCGCCGCCCGCCGCTGGTGACGCCCGGAGCCCCGACACCCTCGGAGGGGGCGGGCGGAGCCAGGGATGTCTCCACCGGCACTTCAGGTGGCTCGATGGCGCCCGAGCCGGCGCCGATCGGGATGTCGAGAACGTACGCACTGCCGCTCATCCCCGGCATCTCGTGCGTCTGGAGCACACCGCCGTGCGCCTGGACGATGCCGCGCACGATCGGCTCGTGCACCGGGTCTCCCCCGGCGAACGGGCCGCGCACCTCGATCCGGACCACGTCACCGCGCTGGGCGGCGGCCACGACGACGGTCGAGTCGACGTATCCGCCGCCGGGGACGGCCCGGGTCTTGCCGGTCGAGTCGACTCCGCAGACGTCCGCGACGAGGTGGGCGAGGGCGGTCGCGAGCCGGGGTGCGTCGACCTCGGCCTCGATCGGCGGGGCGTGCACGGCGAACTGGGCGCGCCCGGGCCCGATCAGCTCGACCGCCCCGTCGATCCCGCCCGTCACGATCCCGTCGACCATCGCGGGAACCTTGTGCAGCCCCTCCACGCCGGCGTCGAGGCGCTGGTAGCTCAGCACGCTGTCGACGAGGGTGGTCATCCGGGCGTACCCGGCGGCGAGGTGGTGCAGGATCTGGTTGGCCTCGGGCCACAGCTGCCCGGCCGGATCGGCGGCGAGCATGGACAGCTCACCGCGCAGCTCCTCCAGGGGCCCGCGCAGCGAACCGCCGAGGACGGCCGTGAGCTGGGAGTGCTGGGCGCTCAGAGAGGCGAGGAGCTCGGCCTGCTTCTCGGCCTCGGCGGCGTACCGCTCGGTCCGGTCGGCCAGCTCGGCGGCGTGGGCCTCCTTGAGCGCCTCCAGCTCGGCCGCGTGCGCTTCCTTGAGGGCGGTGACCTCGTCGGAGTGGCTCGTGGTCAGCTCGGCGACGACGTTCCTGTGCTGGGCGGAGAGCTCTTCGTACGGCCTGCGGTCGGTGAAGGTCATCACGGCGCCGACGAGCTGGTCCCCGTCGCGCACCGGCGCGGTCGTCAGGTCCACGGGCACCTGGGCGCCGCTCTTGGACCAGAGCACCTGGCCGCGTACGCGGTGCTTGCGCCCGGACTTGAGGGTGTCGGCGAGCGGCGACTCCTCGTACGGGAACGGCTCGCCCTCCGCCCGCGAGTGCAGGATCAGCGGGTGCAGCTCCTGGCCACCGAGGTCGCTGGCCCGGAAGCCCAGGATCTGTGCGGCGGCGGGGTTGACGAGGACGACGCGCCCGTCCGTGTCGGTGCCCACGACACCCTCGGAGGCGGCGCGCAGGATCATCTCGGTCTGGCGCTGCGAACGGGCCAGCTCGGCCTCGGTGTCGACGGTGCCGGAGAGGTCCCGTACGACGAGCATGAGCAGCTCGTCACCGGTGTAGCTGGAGTGGATGTCGTTGTAGGCGGCCTGGCCGCTGTCCAGACTGGCGCTGGTGACCTCGACCGGATACTCGTGCCGGTCGGTGCGGCGCGCGATCATGCGCGTCGGCTTGGTCCTGCCCTGCTCGTCCGCAGCCTCGGGCCGGCGCATCGATCCCGGGATCAGCGTGGAGTCGAACTCCGGCAGCAGATCCAGCAGTCCGCGACCGACGAGCGCGGTGCCCGGGGTCTCGAACATTTCGAGGGCGATGGCGTTGGCGTTGACGACCGTGCCGTTGCAATTGACGAGCAGAAGCCCGTCAGGAAGGGCATCGAGTATGGCTGCGAGGCGAGCAGTGCCTCGGGATGGCCTGCTGCTCACGACGACGCTTCCTCCCTGATTACCGCACCTTGCCGACAGCGGGCCCCATCTTGCCCCTCGGGCCGCAGACTGTCACTGGAGGAGTCTAAGGCCAGGGGAGGGCCCGGGGGCGGCGGATGAGGGGGAGCTCTCACCAAGGTTCTGTGCACGGCGTGTACGCCGCCGGCCTATGACGTGAGCGTCCGCGCACCCCGTGACGTGCGCGGACGCGAGACGGCGAGGGCCTTGCCGAAGATCGGCGAGGGCCCTATCGGAGGTCGGGGAGCACCGGAACCAGGTTGTTCCAGCGGGCGATCTCGCAGCCGTCGCCCCGGGTCACGGTGGTGTCCACGGGACGGCCCTCCCAGGTCCCGACGATGCGGGCGGAGGCGTCGCCGCCGTAGATCATGGTGCACATGGTGCCTTCGGGCGCCGCCCGGAACAGGTCCGGCCCCGTCCGCGTCGCCCCGACCTCCGCGAGCCGGTCACAGGCGCCCTGCCGCTCGGGATGGGTGCCTCCGGTGGGTCCGCAGGTCAGCTCGAACGTCCCGTCGGCCCCGGCGACCCCGGAGCGCTCCACGGTCACGGTGAGCCGGGTCCGCGCCGCGGGCTTCTCCTGGCCCACACCGCTGCCGCCGCCCAGGAACGAGGGGAGCGGGGGGAGCGGCACGGGCAGCGGCCCGAGGGCGGGGTGTGCGGCGGAGAGGGGCCCGGCGGTGGGCACGGCGGAAGGCACCGGACCGGTGGCGGTCGCGGCGGGTGCGGTGGTGGACAGTGCGGCGAGCGATACGACGGCGGTGAGAGCGAGACGGCGCAACATGCGGGCTCCTGTATCTCCGCATCACGGACGACCGCGGATGCGACGGATGACGGACGACGGACGGTGAGGTGGTGGGCGGCGGGCCGGCCGCTCGTGGCCGTGCCCGGCCGCTCCCGACCGGCGGAGGCCGAAGCCTCCACACCTCTCTAACGCGTCTGCCGCCCGGACGTTGCGCCACCACGCCGAAGTGCTTTGCCCTGGCCCCCGCATGGCTAGTAACGTGAGCGGCGATTGGTGACACGACGTTCGACTGTGTCATCATCTGCACGCACCACTCGCGTCCGCGCGAGGTGTGTGGAGGAGGCGTCGCCTAGTCCGGTCTATGGCGCCGCACTGCTAATGCGGTTTGGGTCTTAAAGCCCATCGAGGGTTCAAATCCCTCCGCCTCCGCTCCACCCCGAAGCCCCGTGCCCCTGGCACGGGGCTTCGGCCGTTCCCGGCACCGGGCCGCGTGCGCGGCCGTGGTCAGGAGGGCTGCTGAGATTGGCCCCAGAAGAGCATTTCCGCAGGTCAGAGGTGGTGCGGGCAATGGATTTCGCGTCACGGCGCAGGTCATGTAATGTTGTTCCCGCAACGCCGACCAGGCAGAAAAGCCCGGAACGCCAAGCACTCGTAGCTTAACGGATAGAGCATCTGACTACGGATCAGAAGGTTGCAGGTTCGAATCCTGCCGAGTGCACAGCAGGTGAGAGGCCCCCAGGAGAAATCCCGGGGGCCTCTCGCGTTGCCCGTACAGCAGCGAAGTACAGCAACCGTGTCAGCCGGTACCGCCCATCGCGTCGGACAGCTTGCCGATCGCCTCGCGCACCTCTTCGTCGGCCGCGTCCGCGTAGACGTCCATCGTCATGGCGATCTGTGAGTGCCGCAGGATGCGCTGGGCGACTTTCGGGTGGACCTTGAGGACGACCAGGAGCGAGCCGGTGGTGTGCCGGGTGTTCCGGAGCGGGATGACTCGGAGGCCCGCGCGACGGGACCGCAGAGCGAACATCCGGGTGAGGTTCCCCGGTTCGATCGGGGTGCCGTACTTCGTCGTGAAGACGAGGTCGTGCGAGCCCTGCCATAGCTCCCCGGCGGCTTTCCGATCCCCGAGTTGCTGGGCACGGCGCATCCGCAGGGCCTTGAGGCAAACGGCCGGCAGAGGCAGGAAGTCGTCGGAGTCCTCCGTCTTGGTCTCGCGGTGAAGGATCTCGCGCCCGGCCCGCTGGATCTGGTGGTCCACGTACAGCTCGCCGGTCTCGAAGTCGATCGACTTCCAGGTGAGCCCCAGGACCTCCCCGCGGCGCAGTCCGAGCGTCAGCACGAGGACCCAGGCCGCGAAGAGGTGGTCATCCCGGGCCGCAGCGTCAGCGAGGAAGAGACTGGCCTCGGTAGCGGACCACGGCTTGATCCGGCGGCGGCGAGGCTTGGGCACCTTGACGAGCGAGGCCACGTTCTTGCTGATCTCCTCCTCCGTGACCGCGTGGCTCAGCGCGGCCCGCAGGGCATCCCGGGAGCCCTGGACCACCCGGCGGGACGGGTAGGACTCGCAGCAGTCCCCGACCGCGCAGCACTTCCGCCGACCGGGGTCCCGCTTGGCATCCTTTCCCTGGGCGCAGCACTGGCAGAGCGTTGCGAGCTTGGTGAGCCACTCGCGCACGTCCCGCACGGTCAGCTTGTCGAGCCGCTTCGCACCGAGCTGCGGGGCGATGTAGAGCCGCACGTACCCCTCGTACGAGACGTACGTCAGCGGGGCCAGGTTGGGCTTCACGATCGAGTCGAGCCAGTAGGCGAGGAAGACCGCGAGGGTGCGGTGCCGGGTGGCCACCGGTCCCTTCTTCGCCTCAGCATGGAGGTTCAGCCACTTGTCGTGCACCTCGTCGCGAGTCTTGCCGTAGGCGTACTTCCGGGCCCGCTTCCCGTCCGGCTTGGTAACCCAGACGTACGCCGCGAAGCCGTTCTTGTACGGGTAGATGGAACCTTCCCCGTTGCCGCGCTTCCCGGTCATGCCGCCTGCCCTTCGGCATCGGAGGTGACGCGCTGGACGTACTCGTCAACCCACGCCGGGAGGATGCGCCGATTGCGGCCGATCTTCACGGAGCGGATCTCCCCGGTGAGCACGAGCATCTTCGTCTTGGAGAGACCGAAGCTCAGCATCTCGGCCACCTCAGCGGTGGTGTGCCACTTGGGCTGGATCACGGTGGTGGGCATCAGCGCTCCTCCCCTTCCAGGGCTTCGAGTTCGGCGCGGTGTTCGCGGGCGGTTTCGCGGTTGTGCTGGATGTCGCGGTGAATGTTGGCGGCGAGCCAGGATTCGCCGGGGGTGTGGCCGTTCCCGGCGTAGGCCCAGTGCGCGAGCGTGAGCGTGGTGGCCTCCGGGTGGTCGTCGGGGTCGGGGAGACCGAGGGCGGCGCGTTGTTCGGCGGCGCGGTAGTCGGCGCGGACCTGTCGCAGCGCGCCGAGCGTGGTGGAGTAGGCACGGGATTTGGTGGAGAAGTGGCCGCGGAAGCCGAGCATGTGGGCCCAGTCGCGTAGCTTGCGCTCGGGGTAGGCGTGGTGCAGGTCGAGGCACGCTTCGATCAGCCGCCGGGGGTGCTCGGGGACGTCGAGGAGAACGAGGGCTTCCTTGTTCCCGACCCGGTGGTCGACGGTCCCGGTCGTCTCGGCGGCTTTGGTGGCGTACTTCGCGACGTACGAGGCGACGGCCTGTTCGGTGAGGTCCTCGCCATTGCCGAACGCCCCGATGGGCTGCACGTCGAGCTGCGTGCCCCACCGCAGAGCCCAGCCGTCCCTGATCCCGGCTTCCGGATTGGCCGGCACGACGACTTCGACGCGGGCGGCGGCGGCGCGGATCGCGTCGTCCAGCAGGTCGAGGGTGGCCCAGGCCGGGGGCGGGGTGTCCGGGCCGTCGGGTCCGTCGAAGCGGATGACCGCGTGGAAGTGGACGGCTCCGCGCTTCTGGTACTCCGCGACCTTCCCGAAGGACACCTTGGACTGTTCGCGGGCGGCTTTCTGGGTGAGTCCCGCTCGCTTCGCGATCTCGCGGCGGAGGTAGATCGTGAAGTAGCGCCAGAGGTCGGAGGCGTGGTTGTTCCACAGCACCGCCCCCGCGTAGTCGTACGTCTCCGGATCGAGCGGTGTGCCCAGCTCCGGGGCGTCCTCCGGGTGCCGGGTACCGCAGCGGCAGGTGCGGTTGCCGGGCCGGTTGTGGACCGGGCCGAACGACGGGGCCGTCAGCGTCGCGAAGACCCGGGGGTGATCCCGGATCGTCGTCGGGGTGCCCTTTTCCGGATCGCCGGTGAGTCCGGCGCGGATGAGGTGGTAGGTGTCTCCGGCGTAGGTCCAGGCGCAGGCGGGGCAGCGGGTGGCGCGGCGGTTGCCGCAGGCGATCCGTAACCGGCCCCCGGGCTCGGTGTCCGTGGAGTAGTGGTGCAGCAGGGTGCCGGTGGTGCGGTCGATGGTCTTGGTGGCTCCGGTGAGGTGGATGGGCTGGGAACAGCCGCCGGTGCGGCGGAGTTGTTCGGTGAGGCGGTCGAAGCCGGGAGACCCGGCCACCCGGAGCAGATCGCCCAGGGTGGCCGGGTCCAGGCCCGCCGCGGTCGCAGCGGTGGTCATCGTCAGCGCCCCGCCCGGTTGTGCGCGGAACCGTGGTTGGCGGTGTAGCCGTCGACCAGGGCCTTGACCTGGCTGTCGCCCGTGGCGGTGGCCGAGGCTCCGCAGTGGCAGACCGCCGAGCCGGTGGCCGGGGTGTTCGGAGTGGGCTTGCTGACGTGGAGGCCGGGGCGGTCCGGGGTGGGGGTCAGGTCGGCCATGGCGCTCAGGCCCCCATCCGGGTGCGGGCGCGGGCGGCGGGGGTGGTGTGGCCGGTGCCGTGGCAGGCGGGGCAGTTCGCGGTGATGGTCTGGCGCTGCCCGTCAGGGGTGGTCTGGCCGGTGGTGATGGTGACGGTGGGGAAGCCGTCGCAGTGGCCGCAGATCGGCCGGGGCGGGGTGTGCTGGGGCATGATGGGATCTCCCTTTCGGGTCCGTTGGATCTGGAAGTGGAATGGGCGCCCGGGGCGGCGGAAACTTGGCGGTGGAAGCCGCCCCGGGGGCTGTCAGCGGTTGTTCGGGCGGTTGAGCAGCGAGCGCAGGACCACGGCGCAGATCGCGACGGACGCGGCGGTGATCGCGGTCGCGAGGAGCATCGAGACCAGGACCGTGCCGATGACCAGGACCATGGCGGTACCGCCAGCGGCGGCAACGATCAGCGAGCCGGGGGTGAACTGAACGGCCGACCGGGCGGGCGGCGCAGCCGGGGCCGGGGCGGTCGGGGTGTGGTGGCAGGTGCAGGCCGGGGTGTGGGTGATGCCGGTGAGCGGCTGGACGAGGGACGTTGCCGGGGTGGGGGCGGTGTCCGGGGGCGGGATCTTCGGGGTGAACACGGTTGGGCCTCCTGTTAGGGGTTGCAGCGGTGGGTGCGGGCGGCGAGTTCGGCGGCGGGACGGCCGTGGTAGTCGGCGGAGAAGTCGCAGCGGGGTGCGGTGCAGGCGGCGACGTGCTTGGTGCGGCCCCTGCCGTCGTAGTAGGTGCCGACCTGAACGGGGCCGAAGCGGACCATGTTCGTGAAGCGGTTCGGACGCGGCATGACGTGAACCTCCCTGTGGTTTAAGCGAGTTGGGCGGTGATGGCGTCGGCGAGGGGCGCGGGGACGCCGAGGCGAGCGCGCAGAGTGGCCGAGTCGATCCGACTGCCGGTGGTGGCGTGGTGGGAGTCGGCCAGCTTCCGGGCGTGATCCAGAAGGGCCGGAGGAACGGCCGCAACCGGAGTGGACACCGGAGCCGGAGCAGGCGCCACGGCTTCCTCAGGAGCAGGCGCGGGAGGAAGTTCGGGGGCCGGTTCGGGAGCGCGCTCCACCGTGACGTCGGAGGCCGGTTCGGGCGCGGAAGGGGCGGGCAGCGGT
This sequence comes from Streptomyces sp. NPDC006261, assembly GCF_040613515.1. Classification (NCBI taxonomy): domain Bacteria; kingdom Bacillati; phylum Actinomycetota; class Actinomycetes; order Kitasatosporales; family Streptomycetaceae; genus Streptomyces; species Streptomyces sp. NPDC006261. The sequence goes on along the minus strand of NZ_JBEXSI010000019.1, from coordinate 26,496 downwards.
GCCGCGGCGACGGGCTGAGTCTCGGTGGGTGTGGCGGTGGGGCTGTGGACGAGGAGAGTTCCGCCGAGGAAGGCGAGGGCGGGCCATCCGGCGACGAGGATGCGCAGCCAGGCCGGGACGTTGCCCAGGTCGAGGAGTCCGGCGGTGGCGACGTTCGCGCCGAGCGAGGCGGCGAGGGCGATGATGAACCAGGCCCAGGCGGCGCGGTTGTCTGCGGTGGTGCGCATGCGGCGCCAGGCGGCGACGAGGAGCAGGTCGACGCTGACGGGGTAGGCCCAGGCTTTCCAGCCGTCTTGTCCGGCAGCTGCGGCCAGGTCGTGAAGGTGGGCGAAGGACAAGGCACCGGCGATCACGGCCTGGACGAGTACGGCGTCGATTCGGATGCGGGACACGAGTTCACCTCCTTTCGAAGGGGCGGAGCCGGGGCCGGGCGGGACACGGGGTTCACCGCCCGGCACCGGGGCGAAGGGGTCAGGCGTCGGGGTCGGTGCCCTCTCCGAGGCAGTTGAGGCAGAGGCCGTCCTGCTGGCCGACCGGGCGGCGTTTGCGTCCGACCCGCACCGTGATCGCGACGTTTCCGGTTCCGCCGCACGGCTGGCACGGCGCCGGTTCGACCGGGGCGGGGGCGGGGTTCTTCGGGGTCTTGGTGGTGGTCCGTTTGGTGGCCATGGCGGTGGTTCCTTCCGGTTCCGGGCATGGGCGGGGTAGGGACCTGGCGCGAGACAGTCACGCCAACTGCACTTGCAGGTAAGGGGGTTAGCCGGTGGCCGGGCGGGGCTTGAGGAGCGGGAAGCCCGGAGCCGGGGCGGCGGAAACGGCCGGCCGGAACGGTTCCAGAGCGGCAAGGTGCGGGGTGAGGTGCGCGTACTCCCGGCAGACCGCGACCGCTTCGGCCGGGCTCATGGCGGGGGTGCGGATGCGGGACCAGCCGCCGGAAGAGTCCCCAGCCACGGCGACACCGGGGCGGTCCGGGGGGATGGTGGTGGCGGCGAAGACCGCTTCGGGGGCGATGTCGCCGAGGGCCATTTCGGCGGTCTGCTTGTCGTTGACCCGGTGCACCACACGGCCCGTGAGCTGGGCACGTAGGGCGGTTGCGCCCTTGCCGAGGTCGGAGCCGAAACGCTGCCCGCACACCTCCAGGAAGATCCCGACCGCACGGGCCATCTGCGCGAGCCGGATCATCCGCATCACCATCCGGTCCCGACGCTCCTCGTCCTTCTTCGCAGCGACGAGGAACAGTTCCGCGACCTCGTCCACCAGGACGACCAGGGGCACCGGGCGCAGCGCGGCAGGCAGGCCCCAGATGTCCGAGACACCGTGAGAGCTGAGGAGGTCGAAGCGCTCTTCCATCTCCCGAACGAGGGCTTCCAGTAGCCCGTCAGCCTCGTCCGGGGTGATGGCGAGGGCGGAGAGGCGGGGTGCGTACCCGCGCTGTTCGACACCCCGCTTGCAGTCGATCCCGACCAGACCGACTGGGAGCTTCGCGAGTCCGGAGATGAGGTTGCGCTGATACATCGACTTCCCCGACTGGTTTGCGCCCACCGTCAGGGCGTGCGGGACCTTCTGGTAGTCCCGGACGAACGCCGAACCGTCCTCCCTCAACGCCACCGGCACGACCAGCGGACCGGCGGTGACGTTGCGGGGCAGGCGGCGGGGCATCTTCACGCGGCGCAGCACGTCGTAGCCGGTCATCCGCAGTTCCACGAACCCCGGCTTCACCTCGACCACGTGGACGGAGTGGACGCCCCAGGCGTGGCGGAGCCGTTCGGAGGCGGCGGACACGTCGGCAGGCTCCAGACCGGCCGGGAGGCGAAGCGTCGCCCGCATGCCCGTGGTGGAGTAGCGGACCCGGCGGACCTGCGGGGGAACCGGCTGAACTTCCTGACGGGCCACGTTGCGAACCATGAACGCCCGCAGACGGGACGGCTGGACCGTCAGCCCGCACACATCCATCGTCGCCCGATACGTCACCGAGAACCGGACCCGGGCGACCGGAGCACCCACCAGCGACCAGAACACCCGCGGGGACCGGGCCTTCGCGTAACCGAGGCCACCGGCAGCCGATAAGGCCCCCGCAACCTCGATCACCGTGGACAGGTCCGACATGATCAGGCCCCCAGCGGGGTCACAGCGACCGCGCGGAAGCTGATCCCGTGCCGGGTCTGGCCGTTGAACGTGTTCTCCCAGTCCCGGGCCTTGAGGCCGACCACCGTGACCGGGGTGCCGGGGGCCAGATTCTCCGGGACGCCCGTGTTCGGGACGGTCACCTGGTACAGGTTGCCCTCACCCTCGTCCGCGACCAGCAGACCCACCGTCGCGAGCGGGGCACCGGTCTCCCGGTCGATCGCGATCTCACCGGTCTGCTTGCTCACGAGCTTCGGCGTCGGAGGCGTCGCCACGAACACGACAGCGGTCGAAACATCGATCTTGAAGGACGGCATGGCTTCTCCTGTAGAAGAGAGGATCTCCGTCACTCATGTACATGAGTGATAGGTAGAAGAGTGCAGGAGTCCTGTACATGAGTCAACCCGCCACGAGAAAGAATCTTGTGGCGGGCTGCGGTGTTGGTGCCCCGTCAGTCTCCTGCGGGAAAGCGGTAGTCCAATACGAACTGGTCAGCGGCCATGATCGTGTCGCACACCTCGACAACGCGGCCAGACTTCGTTTCCGCACTTCGTACGAGATGGATGACGGGAGACCCTGGGCTCAGAGCGAGGGCGGACGCCTCCGGCTTGGATGCGAGTCGCGCCCGCACCGTCTCGGTGAACTCCGAGAGGGTGTGCCCACGATCTTCAAGCCGGGCGTAGATCCCTCCGCCGCCGGGGTTCTCGGCGAACATCTCCGGGATGTCCTTCACCACGTCCCAGGGGAGATACGAGGTGGCTTCCTCGGTCGGGACACCGTCCCGGAAATACCGGCGCTTGCGTGCGAGTACCTGAGTGCCGGCCGGGATGTCCAGCCGTTCCGCGATCTCCTGCGGTGCTTCAACCGGGCCGATGAAGAGGACGTTCACGGACGGCTTGCCGCCAGATTGCTCGGTCTCCGCGATGTAGGCCGCCTTGCCTGCCTTCCGGTGAGACCGGCGGAAGCGATCCGAAGACTTGCGCTGCACCGGAGGGCGAGACCGGACGAACGAGCCCCGCCCGTGATGCGTTTCGATCAGCTGAGTCGTACGCAGTTCAGCGACTGCCTTGCGTACGGTCCCCGAGGCCACGCCGTAGCGGCCCATGAGTTCCGTCTCGCTTGGCACAGCGGCCCCAGCAGCCAGAGCCCCCGACCGGATTTGCGCCGCTAGGTCGTCTGCGATCTGGAGATACTTCGCCTTGGCCGAAGAGGCCACTTCACTACTCGCCATAGTCCTTCTCAGTCTCCTATTCTCATGTACATGAGTAACAGTCGCCCCGAGACCCCGTCAACGCCGCTCCACTCCGTGTCCGTAGCCGGGGTGGTGGTCCGCGAGGACGGGCGAGTCCTCACGATCAGGCGAGCCGACAACGGAACGTGGGAACCGCCGGGGGGCGTGCTCGAACTGTCCGAGGCCCCGGAGGACGGGGTGCGCCGCGAGGTATACGAGGAGACCGGGATCAAGGTCCAGGTCGACAGGCTGACCGGCGTCTACAAGAACACGGCCCGGGGCATCGTCGCTCTTGTCTTCCGGTGCCACGCTGAGGGCGGACAGGAGCAGCTTTCGGAGGAGTCCACTGCGGTCGAGTGGCTGACCCCGGACGAGGTGACCAGCCGTATGGCTGAGGTCTATGCAGTCCGCGTCACCGATGCACTGCTGAACGATGCGCCCCACGTCCGAGCGCACGATGGCAGGAAGCTCGCCAGCCGCTGAGAGCCGTCAGAGAGCACCAGACCAGGAACGTTGGTCACGCGCCACGGCGTATACGGCTTCCACCTGCTCAGGCAGCAGGGCTCCGGCCAGGGGTGCCAGGCTGGCCAGGGCTCGTTCGTTGAGGGCTCTTACGTCGCGCAAGGAGGGCACCACGGTCAGGTCGGCCGGACGAACGAAGACGAGTAATGGGGTGACTGCGACAGGGAAGCCACATCCTCGTTCGAGTACCTCCCTCACGATCTCAGCCTCGCGCCGACTGCTCCGGAGGTACGGGCGCCCTTTCCCGTGGTTGATGCGGACTGCGTGGTCGCCAACCCAGACCGACTTGTTGCGATGGTTCTTTGTGTTGATCGAGAAGACACCACCGGGCCCCACCAGCAGGTGATCAATATCCCAGGTCGGAGACAGTGGTACGGAGTGCAGTGCACGCCAGTTGTGGCGGGACAGCCGCGCCAGCTCTCGACTGACGACGCGTTCACCTCGAAGTCCGGCTCTCCAGGGATCGGCCTCAGTCGGGCGGCGCAGAATCCATGAGAGGTAGCGCTCTACCAGGCTCGGCGAAACTTCCTTGATCTTCTCCCGCAGTGCGTCACCGGGTCGTCTCAAGGCCAGGTCGTATTCGGGTGGAGGGGGGAGCGGCGTCGATGCGACTGCAACGGGCGTGGTCGTCGCACGGGCCATGTAGGGGGTAAGGGCGTTCAGGATTGGCAGGCGTAACGCCTCGTCCTTGATCTCGATATGCCCAGTTCGTCGATCGAACCATGCCACGGCTGTTCCATCTGGTGTGTTCACGTAGAGCCGGTCCAGCCCATGGCGCTTCCAACTAGATACTCGCAACTCAGCCATGCCCGCCCCCGGCAGCCACTTGCCCCGTAACCACCATCGGACCAGGAGCGGACCTACGCCACAAGACCGCCCCCTCTCCGTGGCCCGCGAGCTGTTACAGGTTTCTCTACCTCATCAAGGCACCCGGCTGCGCTCCGCTCCGCCGGGCGCGCTTCCCGGCTCTGGCTGCGCCCGCGCTCCTGCCTTCGGCCCGCTCGGCGCTGCCGCCGCCGACGCGCGCCCGCTGTGTAGGCCCGAGGGCATGAGTCGAGAACCAAGCCCGCGGCTTCAAGAGGATGCCTCCGGCGGGGGCGCTCAGACTCCGGGATGGGAGGGGCGCCGTTCGCGAGTGCCGGCCGGAGCGGGGCGAGCGTCGTGGGGCTCCCATCCCGACCACCTTCGACCCAGGCAGAGCCGAGCAGTCGCGGCCCAGGGCGTCAAGGTCGTTCGTACAGTGGCGCGCTCCACCTTGACGCCCTGAACCACGACCGCTCCACGGTGTGTGGGTCGAAGGCGGACGGGATGGGAGCCGGGGTGAGTGGTGGGATGAGGCAAGGCGGGCTTCGTCCGAAAGCGTCGCTTAAAGCTTGCGTCTCAGCGTCTTAAGCGCCACCTTCGCCGCCTCTTGCGTCTTCTCCGCATAGCGGACCTGTCGAGCAACGGTGCCAGCCCGCTGTTCAGGGGAGTGCCACTCCTGAGTCACAGATTCAATCATCGATTGACTCACGGTGATCAACAGTCGCAGTTCAGGGAGCAGCCTCCCATCGGAGACCAGGTGGCTGAGCTCGTCTATTCGCGCCACGGTCATATCAGCGCCAGTGCGCGCAAACCATGCCGAGTCCCTGTAGGTATGTGGCACGCTCTTCGCGGTGTCAATCAGCTTGCCTATCAGCCCCAGAAGCTCTGGCGGCGGACCAAACCGGCGTCTTCGGTTCTGGCTGTGCACACTCCATGCAGCCCACAGTCCCGCGGGCCCGCCAATGGCCCCCACTGCGCCACCCAAGCCCGAAAGCCAGTCCGTAACGTCCGACATTGCTCGCTTCCCCCTCGTGCCCCCTCCGTGCCCTACCGGGCGGGAAGCCAGGGGGAAGCGCGGTGAAGAGCGGTCACGACGACCAGAAACGCCCCTGACCAGACTTCCCTGGTCAGGGGCCGTTCATCTGCGGTGGGTGTGGGATTTGAACCCACGGTGACATCGCTGCCACGACGGTTTTCGAGACCGTGCCACGTGCCTAACGAAACCACGCTGAATTGCGCCTATGGCCTGCGCAAGCCCTCGTACACCTCGCCCGACCCGTGTATGGCCACGGGGACCTCTTCGCCCCATAGCAACTTGAGAAGCGCGCTGTCCCTGGACTGCTGCGCCCGCGCTTATGGTCCGCTGGCGTCCACGGTTGGTCGTGGTTGTGCATCGCGATACTCACCGTGTCGCGCAGAGCATCAGACCCCGGCACTCGACTCCTTGGCCTTTTGTAGCAGAGCCTCCTGGTTGCGACGGTTGCGCACATCATCCTTGCGCAAACTCCTGCCCTCGTCCAAGACAAACTGAAACTCGTCGGCGGCAAGCTCGAATGCAGCAGTGATCGCTACTTCAATCTTCTCCGAGTCCGAAATCTTAAACTTCAGCTTCTTAGCACCCCTCAGTAGCCGTCTTGCTGTGTCTGTCTCAGGGGTTTCGAAGATAGGAACAAGTTCCGGCGTGATCAGAGCGGACACCATCATTGCTATATGGTACTTCGCGGCTTTGAGAGTGGTCGAGTCGGGTGTTCGGGCGAAGAATCTGTCTACCCGATACAAGATCCAGGCCGCGTAGTAGTAAGCCTCAACAGAGTATTCACCCCAAACGAACGAGCCCTCAGCCTCTAGCTCCTTCGGGGCGCCGATCGCTCGGAAAGAATCGCCGAACAGTGTAGCAGCGACCGCTCGGTTGAGTTCGGGAGTCGTGACAACGCGAGTCCGAGGGAAATCAAGGGACGCATGCTGGTTTTGCCGCAGATAACGCAGGCCGTTTACGCCCGACTGGTCGAAATACTCTTCCACATCTTTCGCCATCTGGGAACTCGCCTGAATGTCAGTTGAGCCGATGGGAGTTTGCAGGTTAGTAGCGATCGCCACGCTCGTTCGCACCCCAGCGTCGTCTGAACTGACGATCTTCACTGGGATCCAAAGGTCAGAGAGTAGGGTCGGCGTGGTTTTAACCGCTTCACTTGCCGCCCATCTAACGAGCTGGTGACTCGTCTGGCCGCCATTTACGATCTGATACCCAGAGATGAAGAATCTGTCACCCGACCCTCGGAGAGATGTCGCAATAATCGTGAGTCCGTTGTTGAGGAAGGGAAAATGCTCCCGGTCGTCGCTCCGAAGGGTTCTCGTGATCCGGGTATTCACTGGGTTGTGGCTACCGAGATCGAGACGCACGTTGTCGTCGAAGATCCCTGGTCGTACGGAGCCAGTTTCATCCGTGAGCAGCTTCATCAGCTCCGTGCCGGACATGAGCCCGATGTAAGCCTCACTTACACGCTCAGTTGCAGGAATGGTCTGCCGCTTCTCAAAGTTGAACCGAATGTTCTGTGGCCCGTGACGCTCTTTCAGCTTTGCGGCTAGTGCATCGTGACCATGAGTGTTGAGGTGCAAAGATTCTGAATAAATGCCGAGAGATTGAATACGTTCGATCGCTTCTGTGACCTGAAGCTCCTGCTGTGCGCTCTTCCCGTCATTTCCGCTGGTGGTGACGTAGAAGAGTTCGCACGGGATTCGCGTGTCTTGAAACTTGTCGCCGCTCTCTGCGATCCGATCGATCAAAGAAGCCAGGTCGACCAAGGCCGGAGGAAGCTTGACGCTCTTCGCCTTAATCGCGTACTTCGTCACGGCTTCGACGCCGTGGAGGAACTTTGCGATGAGCTTAGAGTCGTAGGATTCGCTTGTCTTAGCCTGGATGAAGAGTACCCTCGCTGAATTAGACGCCTGGTCTGAGATAAGATCGTCAATTTCTGAGGGTTCGAAGACGATCTGCCCGTTGACTACGACGACAGCGATGTCGATGCCCTCGTCAGTCCCACCGCCGAGAACAGTGCGCTCAATCTGCTCGACATCGTCCCGCACGTAGGGGAAGAGATAGTTGGCTGCGACGTACAACTCGAATTGCTTCGCCTCGCCGCCCTCGAAGCCAAAGTCTCGCGCAAACTTGGTCACTCGCTTTCCAGTGAGCGTGTGCACGTCATCCCCCTAGCCAGCGCGAGCGCTGATCATCATCGCGGTGTTTGCTGCCAGTGAGCGTAGCGTCTGATTTGCCGTCGACGTGAGCGAATAGTCAGGAAACATGACTTGCCTTCCGGTAACCTCGGTTGCGCTTCCTCCACCACGACCTCGGTGTGCTCAGTACACGACGGATTCGCCTCTTCCCGTTCGTGGACGCGCGTCGGCGCAGTGCGGGCGAAGCGGGCTGAAGGCAGGAGCGGCGCGCGCAGCGGAGCCGGGAGCGCGCCCGACGGAGCCGCGCGCAGCCGGGGCTTGACAGGGGAGACCGAGCGCTGACGATGGTGACGTGATCCGAAGGGTCCTTCTTAGGCTGGAGCTGATGTACAGCAGCGGCGTACCGCAACCACGGCAACCGCGCCCGTCCGCCACCACCTCCCCACGGCCTCGTAGCGGCTGGTATGACCACCGCTGACCGATCCGGCTAGAGCTACGGATCAGAAGGTTGCAGGTTCGAATCCTGCCGAGTGCACAGCAGGCCAGAGGCCCCCAGGAGAAATCCTGGGGGCCTCTGGCGTATGCCGTTGTCGTTTCCTTCAGGGCCGCCAGGGAGCCCTGGGCCGGAATTTCAAGCGGCTGTAGCGGCCGCCGCCTCCGCCGCCTCCCGTGCCTCCTCCCGTACGACGCCGCGCCGGCGGGTGGGCAGGCCGAGGGTCGGGTTGGCGACGCCCCAGGCGGCGCCCTTGCAGACCAGCTCCTTGTAGAGGGCGGCGGTCCGTCCGGTCAGGGCGGCCGTGCGGGCGCGGTCGTCGGCGGTGACGTACTGGATCAGGCCCTCCCTGCGGCCCAGCGAGATGCACTGGTTGAAGTAGCGCAGCGGTGTGGTCGTGGGCTCGGTGCCGGTGAGGCGGGACGCGATGGAGTCGGCGGCCTGCCACGCGGTGGGGATGCCGGAGGCGCACGACATGCGCAGCGCCTTGTCGTCGGGTCCCATCACCAGGGCCGCGTCGCCGATGGCGTACACGTCCGGGTGCGACACCGAGCGCATGGTGCCGTCGACCGCGATCCGGCCCATGGCGTCGACCTCCAGCGCGGTCGCCCGCGCGATCGGGTGGACCGCGAAGCCGGTCGTCCACACGGTGACCGCGGCCGGGATCTCGGCGTCGGCGGTGGTGACGTGGTCGGCCCCGACGACGGTGACGGCCGTGTGTTCGTGCACGGTGACGCCGAGCTTGTCGCAGACCTTGCGCAGGTGGCGGCGGCCCTTGGGGGAGAGCCAGTCGCCGAGCGCGCCGCGGGCGGCGAGGGCGACGTCGAGGTCGGGGCGGGCCTCGGCGATCTCGGTCGCGGCCTCCAGGCCGGTGAGGCCGCCGCCGACGACGACCACGGGCTGCCCGGCACCCAGGCCGGCCAGGCGCTCGCGCAGCCGGAGTGCTCCGGGGCGGCCGGCGATGTCGTGGGCGTGTTCGGCGGCGCCGGTGACGCCGTGGGTGGTCCAGGCGCTGCCGAGGGCGTACACGAGGGTGTCGTACGCGAGCTCCTCGGCGCCGTTGTCGTCGGTGACGGCGACGGCCCTGCGGTCGACGTCGACGGCGGTGACCCTCGCGAGCCGCAGCTGGACGCCCGTACCGGCGAACATCTCACCGAGCGGGCGGGCCCTGAGCTCCTGGCCGACCGCGAGCTGGTGCATCCTGACCCGCTCGACGAAGTCGGGCTCGGCGTTGACGAGGGTGATGGCGACGTCCTCGCGGCGCAGCCGCCTGGCGAGGCGACCGGCGGCGATCGCTCCGGCGTATCCGGCTCCGATGACGATGATGCGGTGCTGCATGACCTGACTCCTGTCTCGCGCGGGTTCGCCCCTTGAACCGGGCAGCCCGCCGTTTCCTGACAGGTGGAGCCTGTGGCCTGGGTCACACGGCTGGTCGGGTAGTGATCAGAAGGCGCGGAACAGGGGCTCCCCGTGGTCGGTGGCGGCCCACCGCCGGGTCGCGCGTTCGAGCTTGGCGGGGTTGGCCTGGCTACGGAAGGCGGCGATGCCGTCGTCGGTGACCTCCAGGCACATGACGCCGGCGACCCTGCCGTCGACGACCACGACGACGGCGGGGGCGCCGTTGGCGGTCGTGGCGTGGATCTCGGCCGTACCGCCGACGAGCTGGCGCTTGGCCTTGCTGGGCTTGAACAGGCCCCGCATGAACCTCGCGACCGCGAGCGCACCCTCGAACGGCTTGGTGCGCGTCGGTACTTTCCCGCCGCCGTCGCCGATCGCGATGGCGTCCGAGGTGAGGAGCCGTACGAGCGGCTCGGTCTGCCCGCTGGTCGCGGCGGCGAGGAACTCCTCGACGATCCGCCGGGCGGAGGCCTCGTCGATCTCCGTACGGGCCTTGCCCCGCGCGACGTGCTGCCTGGCACGGTGGAAGATCTGCTGGCAGGAGGCCTCGGTGATGTCGAGGATCTCCGCGATCTTCCGGTGCGGGTAGTCGAACGCCTCCCGCAGCACGTACACCACCCGCTCGTTGGGCGAGAGGCGCTCCATGAGGGCGAGGACGGCGTACGTGAGCGACTCGCGCTGCTCGGCGGTCTCGGCGGGGCCGAGCATCGGGTCTCCGGCGAGCAGCGGCTCGGGCAGCCACTGGCCGACGTACGACTCGCGCCGGACACGGGCCGAGGTGAGCTGGTTGAGGCAGAGGTTGGTGAGGACCTTCGTCAGCCAGGCCTCGGGGACCTCGATGCGGTCGATGTCGGCGGCCTGCCACCGCAGGAACGTGTCCTGCACGGCGTCCTCGGCATCGCTCGCCGAGCCGAGCAGGCGGTAGGCGATGGCCTCCAGACGGGGCATGGAGGCCTCGAACCGGTCCGCGTGGGTCCTCGTCAGAGCCATGGCCCGGATCCTAGCTGCGGGCTGCGCGAGGCGGATGAACCGGTGCCAGCACGGTCACGGGTGCGGGGCCCGCCGAGGAAGTCGGGCCGGCAGCCGTGTCGGTAAGGTGTGCGCTCGATGTCGCGCAGCGCCAGGGGTTCTGGCAGCCGCGCGGTGAGCCAGGGGACGTATGAGATCTACGTGGGGAGTCGTCGGGCTTGCTGTCCTGGCGGTGGTCTCGGCGGCGGGCCTGCGCCCGGCGATGTCGACGGCGGCGGAACCGGTGTCCACCTCCGCCGAGTTGCAGGGCAGGTGGTGGACGTGGGCGGCGTCCGAGCCCGAGGAGGCCAACCCCGTCGCCGACGAGGACGGAAGCGCCTGCGACCGAAATCAGCCGGAGGACGTCTGGTTCCTGGCGGGCACCTCCGGTGGCGAGGTCAAGCGCGCGTGCACGGTTCCGGAAGGGCGCCCGATCGTGTTCCCGCTCGTGAACATGTTCGGGAGCGGGCAGGACTGCCTGGCTTTCATGCGTGATGCGGAGGGGTCCGCGCTCCTGGATGGCATGCCGGTCGAACCGGAGGTCTACGCAGGCGAACCGATCACCGTGCGAGGGCTGGAGGGGAACGCGGTCACAGGAGTGGCGGAGTGCTTCACCGCCACAGGGAGCGGCCTGTGGGCCCAACTGCCCGCACCTGGGCCGGGCAGCACATCCTGAAGATCAGTGGTCGGTCGACCGGCTTCTCCGTCGGCGCGGAGTACAGGCTGACCATCGGGGAGCCCTCGCGGGACCCGCTCGGCCAGGGGCAGGCGATGCCCGCTCCGGCCACTGGCACGGCACCTGTCACGGGCGAAGCACGGATGAGCGAGTAAGTGGCGGAGCCCGGTGACGGATGTGGCGCACGGCGTGCTCCTGATGACGGGAGGGTTCGCTGGTCGCCGTCATCGGCGGGCAGTCGTGGCGGAGGAAGAGCTCGGCACCGGTGTCGGCCGGCCCGTTGTGGGTGCCGCGGTGCGGGGCCCTCCGGCGGGTGCTGACGGGGTGTGCGGTCGGTGGTGTCCCTCGGCGGGTTCTCCCTGGCCGGGCGGGAGGAGGACTGGCCACTGGGTCCCCTCCGTGCCGTCGGCCTTGTGCTCATGCGGGTGTCGATGGCGGTGGGGACCGCGCTCCAGTCGCACAGGCGTTACGCAGGCCGACGGGCGGGGCGGGACTCCCCCGACCGCGCCTGAGCTGTTCTCCAAGATCGAGGGGCGGGGGCGTCCGGCTGGGAGGAAGCTGGAAGGGACTGGGGCTCCGCACGGGGCTCCTCTCGGGGCTCCTCGGCGAGGTGATGGGCGTGAGCGGGCTTCTTCGGTCGGGTTTGCGGAGTGCGGGCTGTGCTGTGGTCGTGGGAGCCGTCGGGATCGTCGGTGCCGGGGCGTGCGCCGGGGGTGGCGGCTCCGGCACCGGTGTGGCGACCGCCTCCACCTCCGTGGCCGCCCCCGCCTCGACGTCCTCGGCTCCGGCCGAGGTGACCGCCACGGTGACCAGCACCGTCACCGCCTCGCCGGAGAAGAGCGCGTCCTCCCCGAGGAAGAGCGCGCAGCCTCCGGCGCCCTCCACGTCGAGTTCCCTGGGTGCGGAGGCGACCGTCGTCGCCTACTTCGACGCCATCAACGCCCGTGACTACCGGGAGGCCTGGGAGCTGGGCGGCAAGAACCTCGCCGGCGACTACGACGCCTTCGTCGACGGCTTCGCCGGGACGGAGCGTGACACCGTCCGGGTCCTCGGCGTGCAAGGGGACACGGTCCGGGCGGAGTTGGAGGCGCTCCAGACCGACGGCAGCCTCAAGGTCTTCGAGGGGACCTACACGGTTCGCTCAGGTGTGATCACGGCTGCGGATGTCCGGGAAGTGACGGGTCCGGAGGACGGGACCACGTCGAGCGACGAGCCGGGGGCGACTTACTACGAGAACTGCGATGCGGCGGAGGACGCCACGGTGACGCCGCTGTTCCCGGGCGACCCCGGGTACGGGGACCATCTGGACGCGGACGGCGACGGCATCGCCTGCGAGCCGGACCCCCGTTGAGCCGCTGCGCGGGCGTGCAGCGCCCGCCGCATCACTGCCGGGTGCCGGGGTAACCGGAACCGCACGGGGCGTGATGGGCGCGCCCGGCGCGGAGGTTACCGATGGGGTCGCAAGGGCACGGCCAGGTGCAGCGGTGGCAGGACCGGTGGTGGGCGGTGGCGCTGCTGGTGCTGGTTGTGTGGGTCGGGATCCGGCTCGCCTTCGACGGGTGGTCGGGGTGGCCGGGGATTCTGGTCGGCGGGATCGTCTACGCCGGGTTCATGACGTGGTACGTGATGCGGCGCCGGCGTCGTGACGCCCGGGCGGTGGGGACGGATGCCGCGCGCGTGCCGGAGCTGGAGCGGCGTATCGCGAAGAACGGCGAGCTGCCCGAGGGTCCGGCCGAACAGGCTGCCATGATCCGGCTGATCGGGCGCCGGGAGGAGAAGCTGCGGCGCAATCGGTGGTGGGCCTTCCCGCTCCTGGGGCTGGTCTTCTTCGGGATTCCGGCGTTCTGGGTCGCCGCCGGGAACGTGGGGGCGGGCCTGTGGGGGCTCGCGTTCGGTGCCGCGTTCCTGGGGTGGATGGTCTGGTTCAACCGGCGCTTCGTCCGCCGTATGGCCGGGGTGCGGCAGCGGATCGAGGGCGTCGGAGGTGGCCCGCCGACCGGCCCGGCCGGTGGTGCGCAGGGGTTCGCCCACGGCGCCCGTTAGCCTGCGCGGAGACGTGCGGGCCGGCCTCGTCGGGGCCTGGTGGAGAGAGCGGAGTGCGGGTGGCCTTCGGGTGGCGGTGTACCGGGGTCGCGTGGCCGGGGGATGGTCCGCAGCTGGGGTGGAGCAAGGGCCGGGAGCGGCGGGTGAGCGTTCTCGCGTACGGGCGTGGGCTCGGGTTCCGGGTGGTGGGGGAGCGGCACTGTGTGGGGGCCCGGGGGAACGTGTGCCCGCTGGGGGCCGTGGTGCCCGTGCGCAGTACCGGGGCCCGGTGCCCGGAGTGTGCGCGGCTGGACCGGGCCCACTCGGTGGCCGCCGACACGTTGCTGGACGACCCGCGGACGTACCGCGTCTATCTCGCCTGGTTCGGGCCCGGCATGGTCAAGGTCGGGATCACCCGGGAGGAGCGGGGCGCCGCGCGGCTGCGGGAGCAGGGGGCCGTGGTCTTCACCTGGCTGGGGCGCGGGCCCCTGATGGCCGCCCGGCGGACCGAGGAGGTGCTCCGGGCCGCCCTCGGGGTGCCGGACCGGATCCCGTACGCCAGGAAGCGGGCCGTACGCGGGCAACTCCCCGGCGTGGAGGAGCGGTACGGGGAGGTGGCCGAGCTGTACGGGCGGGCCGCGGAGCTGGAGGGGCACGGGTGGCCCGAGTCGTTGGAGCGGCTCCCTCTCGACGTGGTCGATCACGGGGGGATCTTCGGGCTGGACCCTGCGCCCCGCGCCACGCGGTCGGTGCGTGAGCTGGTCGACGGGGGTGTGGTGGCGGGGCGGCTGGTGGCTGCCGCCGGGCCCGACCTTCATCTGGCGGTGGACGGGAGTGGTGGCGTGGTCGTGCTGGACACGCGGCTGATCACCGGGTGGGAACTCGCGGCGGTTCCGGCGGACGGGACCGGGGACGTACGCGTCCCCCTCATCGACATCGGGGGCGGCGGCGTGCAGGGTGGACTGTTCTGACCCTGCCCTGGTCCATTCTGCGAGGAGCGCGCGTGGAAGCCGAGAGCCATGACGTCGTGCGGTTCTGGGAGCGGCTCGGGCTGTCCGGGATCATCGACGTGCACACCCACTTCATGCCTGAGCAGGTCCTGCGCAAGGTGTGGGCCTACTTCGACTCCGCCGGGCCGCTCACCGGTCTGGAGTGGCCGATCACCTATCGGTACGAGGAGAAGCAACGGCTTTCCTTGCTGCGGTCGTTCGGGGCGCTCCGCTTCACCTCCATGCTCTACCCGCACAAGCCCGGCATGGCCCGCTGGCTGAACGACTGGGCCGTCGGCTTCGCCGCCCGGGTGCCCGACTGCCTGCACACCGCGACCCTCTTCCCTGAGGAGGGCGTGGAGTTGTATGTGAAGGAGGCCGTCGAGAACGGGGCGCGGGTCTTCAAGTCGCACCTCCAGGTCGGTGCGTACGACGCCAACGACCCGTTGCTGGAGCCGGCGTGGGGGCTGCTCGCCGAGGCCGGGGTGCCGGTGGTGATGCACTGCGGGTCCGGGCCCGCGCCGGGGAGGTTCACCGGGCCCGAGCCGATCGGGCGGCTCCTCGCGCGCCATCCCCGGCTGCGGCTGATCGTGGCGCACATGGGGATGCCGGAGTACGCGGAGTTCCTGGCGCTGGCGCAGGCGTATCCGGAGATGCGGCTCGATACGACGATGGCGTTCACCGACTTCAGCGAGCGGCTCTCCCCGTTCCCGGCCCACCAGCGAGGGCGGCTCGCCGATCTCGGGGACCGGATCCTGCTGGGGACGGACTTTCCGAACATCCCGTATCCGTACGTCCACCAGTTGGAGGTGCTGGAGCGGCTGGGGCTGGGGGACGACTGGCTGCGGGCGGTCTGCTACGGCAACGCGGAGGCTTTGTTCGGTGATCCCTCATAGAGGCCGCGCCGCTTTCTCAGGCAATTCACAGAAACGGGTCAGGCTTCTCTCACGGGCGCCTCACAGGCTGGTGCCCATGACGACGACGACCGCGCCCCAGGGGCGTACCGAACTGCTCAGGCCGGACCGTACGCCCGTGCGCGTCCTGGTCGTGGACGACGAGGCGCCGCTCGCCGAGCTGCTCTCGATGGCCCTGCGGTACGAGGGCTGGGAGGTGCGCAGCGCCGCTGACGGGGCCGGGGCCCTCCGCGCGGCCCGTGACTTCCGCCCGGACGCCGTGGTACTCGACGTGATGCTCCCGGACATGGACGGGCTCTCCGTGCTGGGCCGCCTCCGGCGCGACCACTCCGACGTGCCCGTCCTCTTCCTCACCGCCCGGGACGCCGTGGAGGACCGGATCGCCGGGCTCACGGCCGGCGGCGACGACTACGTGACCAAGCCGTTCGGCCTGGAGGAGGTCGTGGCTCGGCTGCGCGGGCTGATCCGCCGTTCCGGTACGACGCTCGCGGCCGAGCGGAGCCGGTCGACGCTCACCGTCGGGGACCTGGTGCTGGACGAGGACAGTCATGAGGTGAGCCGGGGCGGGGACGCGATCCACCTGACCGCCACGGAGTTCGAGCTGCTGCGGTTCCTGATGCGCAACCCGCGCCGGGTGCTCAGCAAGGCGCAGATCCTGGACCGGGTCTGGAACTACGACTTCGGCGGCCAGGCCAATGTCGTCGAGCTCTACATCTCCTACCTCCGCAAGAAGATCGACGCCGGACGGACGCCGATGATCCACACCCGGCGCGGAGCGGGGTATCTGATCAAGCCCGGTGAATAGCCCGGGGAACAGTGCACAGCCCGGTGGACTTGGGGCGGCGGTACGGAGGGCGACGGCGGAGGGCGTACGTGGCGTACGCGGCCGGGCTCAGAACCCGGCCGCGTACGTCCAGAACTCCCGCATCACGCGGGGCGCGGTCGGCCCGGCCAGTTCCATCTGGGTGAGCAGGACGGAGACCGTGCCCGTGGACGGGACGACGTGGGCGGTGGTGCCGGTGCCGCCGACCCAGCCGTAGCGGCCCAGCACGTTCCACGGGGCGGCGATCTCGACGTCCACCGAGCCGCCGAACCCCCAGCCCTGGCCCTCCGTGAACAGGGCGCTCTCGGCGCGCTGGGCCGGAGTCAGGTGGTCGGTGACCATCTGGCGCACCGACTCGGCGCTCAGCACCCGCCGGCCGTCGTCCGTCAGGCCTCCGGCGAGCTACCGCGTGTTCGGTCGTGAGTCCGCCCTCCTTGGTGCGTCCCCCCGTGGGCAGCGGTCCGTGAGCGCTGCTCGGACTGTAAGACGTATCCGGTGGCCGAAAGAAAGCGGCGCGGCCGCAGAAAGAGAGGTGTGACGGTGCAGGAGGCTCCGGAGTCTCCGGACTCATCGCCCCCGCAGCACCAGGTCCGCCACGACCGCCCGGTGGTCCGAGGCGACGCTCTCCGGTACCCACACGCCCCGCACCTGGGCCGCCTTCGACACCGCCACGTAGTCGATCCGCTTGACCGGGTCCTGCGCCGGGAAGGTCGGCGCCCCCGGATCGGCGTCCGTGAGCTCCTTCCACAGCGGGGCCAGCTCCGGGGCCCCGGGTTCCGCGTTGAAGTCGCCGAGCAGGATCTTCGGGCCCCGGTCCTCGGCCATGATCCGCCGGGTGTCGGCGACCTGGGCGACCCGTACGGCGGGGTCCGGGCGGTAGTCGAGGTGGGTCACGTACACGTGCACGGGCTGTCCCTTCACCCGTACGACGACTTCGCCGAACCCGGGAGCGGGGGCGGGGGACGGGTTCGGGTCCTGGGTCGAGAGACGGGTGATCTCGTGGTTCTCGGCGCTCACAATCCGGTACCGGGACAGCACCGCCACCCCGAACTCCGGCCGCGGCCCGCCCGGTCCGGCAGGGTCCAGGCTGTAGATCGGCGCGAAGTACACGTACATGCCCAGCCGTTCGGCCAGCTCACCCGCGAGGTCGCGCCACTGGCTACGGGCACCCCAGTGCCGGTCGACCTCCTGAAGGCCGATCACATCGGCCTGGAGCGCACGCAGTCCGGCCGCCGTTCGGTCGGGATCGAAGGCGTTGTCCAT
This sequence comes from Streptomyces sp. NPDC006261, assembly GCF_040613515.1. Taxonomy (NCBI): domain Bacteria; kingdom Bacillati; phylum Actinomycetota; class Actinomycetes; order Kitasatosporales; family Streptomycetaceae; genus Streptomyces; species Streptomyces sp. NPDC006261. The sequence goes on along the minus strand of NZ_JBEXSI010000019.1, from coordinate 9,055 downwards.
GCCCGCACCGGCGTGGATGTTGTACGTGGCGACGCGCAGCGGCACGGTGCGGGAGGGCGCCCCAACGGCGGCGGGCGGTCCGAGTAACGCGCCCGACAGGGCCGTGATGAGGAGCAGGTGAGGGAGACGGATACGGCGACGCAGTGACATGGCTCTCCGGTCAGCAGGGGTGGCGGCGCACAGGCCGTATGGAGTTGTACGCCGTACAGGGAGTGCTCTACGGTGTACAACGCTCACGTCCTATACACCGTAGAACCATCGATCCGGCAAGGCCTCAAGCCGCGCCGGAGACCCAGGAGCCAGCATGACGGCGCCCGCCGCACCGCGGAACGACCTCGCCCCTCAAGGGCACCCGCAGCGCTGGCTGATCCTCGGCGTCATCTGTCTCGCCCAGCTCACCGTGCTGCTCGACAACACCGTCCTCAACGTGGCGATCCCTTCCCTCACCACGGAGCTGGACGCCTCCACCGCCGACGTGCAGTGGATGATCAACGCCTACTCGCTCGTCCAGTCCGGTCTGCTGCTCACCGCGGGCAGCTCCGCCGACCGCTACGGGCGCAAGAAGATGCTGGTCGTGGGCCTCGCCCTGTTCGGCATCGGTTCGCTGGCGGCCGGCCTCGCGCAGTCCTCCGGCCAGCTCATCGCGGCCCGCGCCGGCATGGGGATCGGGGGCGCCCTGCTGATCACCACCACCCTCGCCGTCGTCGTCCAGATCTTCGACGACTCCGAGCGGGTCAAGGCGATCGGCCTCTGGGCGACCGTCAACTCCCTCGGGTTCGCGGCAGGGCCGCTCGTCGGCGGGATCGTACTCGATCACTTCTGGTGGGGCGCGATCTTCCTCATCAACATCCCGGTCGCCCTGATCGGCCTGGTCGCCGTCGTCCGGCTCGTACCGGAGTTCAAGAACCCGCGCGGGGAGCGGCCCGACCTGCTCGGCGCGCTGCTCTCCACGATCGGGATGACCGCGGTCGTGTTCGCGATCATCTCCGGGCCCGAACACGGCTGGACGTCGGGCCGGGTGCTGTTCACGGCGTTCGTCGGGGTCGCCGTGCTCGCCGGGTTCGTCCTGTGGGAGCTGCACATCCCGCACCCGATGCTCGACATGCACTTCTTCCGGAACCAGAAGTTCATCGGCGCGGTGGCGGGCGCGATCCTGGTTGCCTTCGGCATGGGCGGCTCCCTCTTTCTGCTCACGCAGCACCTTCAGTTCGTTCTCGGGTACGGGCCGTTGGAGGCGGGTCTGCGTACGGCGCCGATGGCGCTCACCGTGGTCGCCCTCAACCTGACGGGCCTGGGTGCCCGGCTCGTCCGGAGGATGGGGACGCCCGCCACGATCGCGGCGGGGATGAGCGCGCTGGCGGCCGGCCTCGGGGCCATCGCGGTGCTCGGGCGCGACGGGTACACCGGGATGCTGCTCGGCCTGGTCGTGATGGGCGCGGGGATCTCCCTCGCGATGCCCGCGATGGCCAACGCCATCATGAGCGCCATTCCGCCGGCCAAGGCCGGGGTGGGCGCGGGGATCAACGGCACGCTCGCGGAGTTCGGCAACGGGCTCGGCGTCGCGGTGCTCGGGGCGGTCCTGAACATCCGGTTCGCCGCCCTCGTACCGGCCGCCGTCGGCGCCGCCTCGCTGCCGGCCGCTCTGGCCGCCGCCGACGGCCCGGGTGAGCGCGCGACCATCAAGGACGCCTTCGCGTCGGGCCTGGAGGCCAGCCAGCTGGTCGGCGCGGTCGCGGTGCTGGCGGGCGGTCTGCTCGCGGCGATGCTGCTGCGCCGGGCCGAACGGACCGAGACGGCCGGAAGGACGGAAGCGTCGGGGAAGGCAGCGACGGCCGGGAACGCGGAGACGACGGCCGGGAAGACCGAGTCGGGCGGGAACGCGGAGACGACGGCCGGGAAGACCGAGTCGGGCGGCGCGGCTGAGATGGCGGGAGGCCGGGCAGACTCCGCGGGACCGGCGGCATAGCATCGGAGGGGACGCGCGTACCGGACCGTTGACGTCCGGTACGGCCCGTCCCACCGGCAAGGGCAGGGCGGGACCGTACAGGCGGGCCGGTGCCCGCAAGACGAGGAGAGTGCGCCATGGTGTCCGCGTCCGACCGTGTGAAGAACCCCCCGCGGACCAGCGTGTGGCTCGACCGACGGACCCCTTCGCGGACCCGCAGGACCGAGTCCCCGGCGGGCCTGGACCGCAACCGGATCACCGAGGCGTCGGTGCGGCTGCTGGATGCCGAGGGCCTCGCCAAGTTCTCCATGCGCCGGCTCGCCGCCGAACTGGACGTCACCGCGATGTCCCTCTACTGGTACGTCGACACCAAGGACGACCTCCTGGAGCTGGCGCTCGACTCGGTCTACGCGGAGATCGCCCCGCCGCCCGAGGACACCGGCTGGCGGGAGCGGCTGCGCGAGCTCGCCCGCAGTTACCGCGAGCTGATCGTCCGCCACATCTGGATCTCCCCCCTGGCCGGGACCTTCCTCAACATCGGCCCGAACTCGATGCTGTTCTCCTCCGCCGTCATGGATGTCATCCGGGCCACCGGCCTGCCCCTGGAACGGCAGACGGGCGCGCTCGCGGCGGTCTTCCAGTTCGTGTACGGATTCGGCACCGTCGAGGGCCACTTCAAGGCGCGGTGCGACGCGACCGGGCTCACCCAGGACGCGTACCACCGGCACGCCATGGGCACGATCCGGGCCCAGCCGCACCTGCGGAAGATCGTCGAGACCTCCGACGACCTGATGGCGGCCCGGGGCGGGGACACGGTCGAGGAGATGCGCGAGCGGGACTTCGTCTTCGCGCTGGACCTGCTGATCGCGGGCATCGAGACGATGTGCGAGCGGACGGGTTCCCCGACGACAGCTGCTCAGTAACCGCGCTCCACGTCCACCGTCAGCTCGGGGTGGCGCCCTTCCCGCACGGCGTCCCAGCAGGCGGCGAAGTCCCCGGCCACGTCCTCGTCGGCGGTGATCCCCGCGGAGTGCGAGGTGATCACCGTACGGAGCAGCCGCCAGACCGGGTCGCCGGGCGCGGCCGGCTCCTCGGGCAGCACGTCCAGCACCGCGCGCCGCACCCCACCGCCCCGCAGCGCGGCCTCCAGCGCCCCCAGGTCCACCGTCGCGCCCCGGCCCACGTTGACGAACGTCGCGCCCCGCACCGCCGCGAACCGGCCCGCCCCGAAGAAGCCCTCCGTCGTCCCGGTCAACGGCAGGGCGGCGATCACCCACCGCGCCCCGGCCAGCTCCTCCGCGTCCTCGTCCGCCCCGATCACCCGGTCGAAGCCCGGCGGAGGCGGCCCGGTCCGCGCGGAGCGGGCCACGCCCACCGTGCGCACGCCACAGCCGCGCAGCAGTGCGGCGACGGCTCCGCCGATGTGCCCGGTGCCGTAGACGAGGGCGGTCTGCCCGGCGACCAGCTCGGAGGGCAGGCGGCGCCACTCGGCCCGGGCGTGCTGGGCGGCGTACTCGGGGACGGACTGGCACTCGGCGAGCACCCAGCCCAGGACGTACTGGGCGATCCGCTCGCCCATCCGCCCCACGGTCCGGGTCAGCAGCGCCCCGGCGGGCCAGGGCCCGGCGGCGAGCAGCGGATCCGTACCGGCGTTGACGCTGTGGAACCAGAGCAGCCGGTCGGTAGGCAGTGCATCAGGCAGCTCGGCCCCCACGCAGAGGAGAGGACCACCGGCCGGCTCCCCGCCCCCCAGGGGCTCGGCGCCACGACCGGTGATCCGCTCCAGCTCCCGTACGAGAGGGGCGCTCAGCTCGGGCGCGACCAGCAGCCGGGCCCGCCCGAGGAGTTCCGGCGCGGGCACCCCCGCCACCGCGCGCATCACCGGCCCGGCGCCAGGCGGGCCGGGAAGCCGCCCGTGGCGACGGGTCCCCAGCGCTCCGGGGTGACCCGGATGATCGACTTGCCCTGCTTCACCATGGCGGCCCGGTACTCGTCCCAGTCCGGATGCTCACCGGAGATGTTCCGGAAGTACTCGACGAGCGGCTCGACCGAATCCGGGGCGTCGAGCACCTCCGCCACGCCGTCGACCTGCACCCACGGCCCGTCCCACGCGTCGGAGAGGACGATCACGCTGACCCGCTCGTCGCGCTTGGCGTTGCGGGTCTTGGCGCGCTCCGGGTACGTCGACATGACGATCCGGCCCGCGTCGTCGACCCCGCAGGTCAGCGGGGAGCCCTGGGGGCGGCCGTCGGCCCGGGCGGTCAGCAGGATCGCCCGGTGCCGGGGCCGTACGAACGCCAGCAACTCATCGAGGTTCACGGCGGTGTTGGTCGCGATGTGGGGAGCCATGGTCACCACCCTACGACCGGCCACGAGCCCCGCCCGGGCAGCGAACCACCGCATCCCCACCCGGCTGTCCGGCTACCCGGGCAGCGCCTCGCCCTGGACCGCCTGGATGTCCAGCTCCACGCGCAGGGTGGTGCCGATGGCGGAGATGCCCGCCTGGACGACCTGGTTGTAGTTCATCGCGAAGTCGTCGCGGCGCAGCTCGGCCGTGGCGTGGAAGGCGGCGCGCACCCCGCCCCACGGGTCGGGCCCGGTGCCGAGGTAGGTGAGGTCCAGGTCGACCGGGCGGGAGAGACCGTGCATGGTCAGCTCGCCGTGGACCGTCCAGCGGTCGGGGCCGGCCGGGGTGAGGCCGGCGGAGCGGTAGGTGATCTCCGGGTAGCGGTCCACGTCGAGGAAGTCGGACGAGCGCAGGTGCTTGTCCCGCATGCCGTTGCCCGTGTCGATGCTGGCGGCGCCGATCACCGCGTCGACCCGGGAGCGGGAGACGTCCTCGGCGATCGCGATCCGGCCGCCGAATTCGGTGAACCGGCCGTGCACGCTGGAGATCCCCAGGTGCTGGGCGACCGCGCCGACCGAGGAGTGGGCCGGGTCCAGCGACCAGGCGCCCGGTGGCGGGAGCTGAACCCCGCCCTGGCGGGCCAGCACGATCTGCCCGCCCTCGATCCGGCCGCTCGCCGTGACGAGGGCGGTGGAGGCGGCGGGGGCGTACCCGACCGCCGTGACGATCACCGTGTACGCGCCGGCCGGCAGGGACCCGTCCGTGCGGACGGCCCCGTCCTCGTCGGCCGCGGCCCGCAGCACCTGGGTGCCGGTCGTGTCGGTGACCGTCACGACGGCGTGCTGGACCGCCCAGCCGTCCCGCGTCCGTACCTGTGCGCGAAGTCCCATCCGTATCTCTCTCCTAGCTCCATGACCCCGGGTCACATGAGTCGGGCCCCGGGGCGGGCACGGCAGGCCGTCCCCTGCCTGCCGTACCCACCGCCGTGGCCCATTTCCACCCGGTCGCGACAGCCTCTCCGCAAGAAGTGCCGTCCGACCAGGGGTCTTCGCGATCCCTTCACGTGTTCACGCGCTTCCCTATAGGTGCACGCGCGCACGTACTGGAGGGATCAGTCCGCGGGACCGGTCACTCACCCGGGTGGGCGAGCTCGATGTCGTGCCCGTCGACTCCCGTACCGGTCACCGTCAGAGCGCCCGCCACCGGCGGGTAGCCGGTCGCGATGACCGAGTAGTCGCCCGTGTCCAGGTCGGTGAAGGCGTACGCGCCGTCCTCGCCGGTCGTCGCGGTGGCGACCACGTTGCCCGCCGCGTCGATCAGCGTCACCCGGGCGTCGGGCAGCGGGTTCCGGGCGGACCCGGCCCGTACGACGCCCTGCACCAGCGCGCCGGACCGCAGTGCGGCCTCGACGCGGGTGACACCCTGGCCGCCGACCTCCACCGGCAGCGCCAGCGGGCGGAACCCGGCCGCGTTGACCGCGACGGTCACGGAGCCCGGGACCAGCTCGCCGAAGGTGAACTCCCCGGCCTGGCCGGACGTCCCGGTGGCCAGGACATCGCCCCGTACGTCGGTGACGATGACCATCGCGCCCTCGACCGGCGTTCCGGACTCGGCGGCCCGTACGGTTCCGGCCAGTCCGCTCGTACCGGAGAGCAGGATGTCGAAGGCCAGCGGCTCCTCGCCGACGACCACCGTGGACGCCTGCGGCTGGAAGCCGTCGGCGGACGCGATCAGGACGTAGCTGCCGGAGCCCGGCGCGTCCAGGGTGTAGCCGCCGTCGCCCCGGGCGACGGAACGCCCCAGCTGACGGCCGCCCAGCGAGATCAGGGTGACGGCCGCACGGGGGACCGGAGCCCCTTCGGCGCCGCGCACCACTCCGTGTACGGGGGTGCCCGGAACACTGTCGTACGGGGCTTCGTCAGCCACGGTGGCCGTGTCGATGGAGGTGGCCCCGGCCGCGCCCTCGGAGACGAGAGCGGTGGCGCCGACGGCAGCCGGAACTTCCGCCTCCACGGGGTCGGTCTCCCGGCTGTCGTTCCCGGCGCTGGTCTTCAGGGCGACCTCCTTGATGAAGAGCGTCACGATGAAGGCGACCAGTGCGCACGGGGCGGCGTACAGGAAGACGTCGCCGACGCCGTGTCCGTACGCGGCCTCCATGACCGTACGGAAGGGCTCGGGCAGCTTGTCCAGGTCGGGGATGCCCCCGCCGCCGGTACCGCCGTGACCGAAGGCGGCGCCCTCGGGGCCGAGTGCGGCGAGGCCGTTCTGCACGTAATGGGTGACACGGTTGCCCAGGACGGCGCCGAGCGCGGAGACGCCGATCGCGCCGCCGAGGGACCGGAAGAAGGTGACGACGGAGCTCGCGGAACCGAGGTCCTCGGGGGCGACCTGGTTCTGCGTGGCGAGGACCAGGTTCTGCATCATCATGCCGATGCCGAGACCCATGACGAACATGTAGATCGCGACGTGCCAGTACTCGGTGTCGTACCGGATGGTGCCCAGCAGTCCGAGCCCCGCCGTGACCAGGAAGCCACCGCTGACCAGCCATGCCTTCCAGCGGCCCGTCTTGGTGATGACCTGGCCGGAGATGGTCGAGGAGAGGAAGAGGCCCGCGATCATCGGGATGGTCATGACGCCGGACATCGTCGGCGACTTGCCGCGCGCCAGCTGGAAGTACTGGCTGAAGAAGACCGTGCCGGCGAACATCGCGATACCGACGAACAGCGAGGCGATCGAGGCCAGGGTGATGGTGCGGTTGCGGAAGAGGCGCAGCGGGATGATCGGTTCCTTGGCCCGCGACTCGGTGAAGACGAAGATCAGGCCGAGCAGGACCGAGCCCGCGACCATCACGTACGTCTGCCACGACAGCCAGTCGTACTTGTCCCCGGCGAAGGTCACCCAGACCAGCAGCAGCGAGACGGCCGCGCTGATGAAGAACGCGCCGGTCCAGTCGACCTTGACGCCCTCGCGCTTGACGACGGGGAGCTTCAGGGTCTTCTGGAGCACGACGAGGGCGATGACCGCGAACGGCACACCCACGTAGAAGCACCAGCGCCAGCCCATCCAGCTGGTGTCGGTGATGACGCCGCCGAGCAGCGGGCCGCCGACGGTGGCGACGGCGAAGACCGCGCCCAGGTAGCCGCTGTAGCGGCCGCGCTCGCGCGGGGCGATCATCGCGGCCATCACGATCTGCGCGAGGGCGGAGAGACCGCCGACGCCGATGCCCTGGATGACGCGGCAGGCGATGAGCATGCCGCTGCTGGTCGACAGGCCGGCGACGACCGATCCGAGGACGTAGATGATCAGGGCTATCTGGACCAGCAGCTTCTTGCTGAACAGGTCCGAGAGCTTGCCCCAGAGCGGGGTCGTGGCGGTCATGGCCAGCAGCGAGGCCGTGACGACCCAGGTGTAGGCGCTCTGCCCGCCGCCGAGGTCGGAGATGATCTCGGGCAGGGCGTTGGAGACGACCGTCGACGACAGGATCGCGACGAACATGCCGAGCAGCAGCCCGGTCAGCGCCTCCATGATCTGCCGGTGTGTCATCGGCGTGCCGTCGAAGGCGCCGGGGCCGCTGTGGCCTCCGTGACCCCCGTGCTTGGCGTGGCCGCCCCGCACACCGGTCGGTGTGGTCGTAGCCATTGAGTTCCTTATCCGTGCGTATTTGCTTCTGTTACACAGGTGTACGGGTGTACGCGTCGTCGCCGAGCCCGTTCCGGCACTCGCCGGAGTGGCTACCGGGGGCACAGCCACCGGGTCTGCGACAGGCGAAGCTGTCGCGCAGCCGGGACAGCAGCGCGTTGAGCCGGCCGACGTCCTCGTCGGACCAGTCGACAAGATTGCGGGCGAACATCTCGGTGGTCCGCCGCGTCAGCTCGTCGAGCTGCGCGCGACCGCCGGGGGTCAGCCGCAGGATGCGGGACCGCTTGTCCGCCGGGTCCGGGGACCGCTCGATCCAGCCGTGCTCGGCCACATGGGCCACGTGGCGACTGGTCACCGAGAGGTCCACGGCCATCAGCTCGGCGAGTCTGCTGATCCGCATCTCGCCGTGCCGGTCCAGGAGCGTCAGCACGGCGGCGGAGCCACCGGGACACTCCGAGGGCAGTGCGCGGGCGAGTCCGCGCTTGACGGCCCCGACGGCGCTGAGCTGCCGGGCCAGTTCCTCGTACCGACTCCGTGCGGCCACCGGTACCCCCAACGCACTGATGCCTATGTTGTTGCTTAGGGCAACCATAAAAGCCGTTGGTTGCTACAGGCAAACGAAAACGGGCTTGCAGAAGTAAAGGAACGCAAAAGCCTCCGTAGGGTCCCGGTCAAGCCCGGTTTCCTCGCTCTGTGCCCCTGGCCGGACGGGGTGCGGGGCGGCCCGGGGGTTGGGCGGAAGGCCCGAGTTCGCTAGGGTCCTGCCCCATGGCACACAACCCCCACGCCCCTCAGCCGGGCCCCGAGGGCACCCCTGATCCGGCGGGCAGCACGCAGATGTTCCGCGCCTTCGTCGACGACGGCGAGCCGCAGCGCCGGGCGCAGCCGGCCGCGACCTCGTCCGGGCCGAGAGTCGGGGTGATCGCGGCGGTCGTCGCGGTCGTCGTCGTCCTCGGCGCGGTGGCGTGGCTCGCACTGGGCTGACGCACGGACCCGCAGAACGACGTAGGACGACCCGAACGCCCGTGGGGCCCGGTCGTGGATCTTCAGGGCGCGGGTCAGGTGGTAGCGCACGGTGTGCACCGGGTTCAGCGAGGCGAACGGGTCCTGGAAGATCAGCTGGA
>NZ_JBEXSI010000018.1:0-124435 GCF_040613515.1 Streptomyces sp. NPDC006261 | reverse complement strand
CGGAAGCCCAGCGCGAGTCCGACCGCGACCACGACCACCGACGAGATCAGATAGCGCACCACGTCGCCGATCAGCGCGCCCGTCAGCGGCCTCGGGCTCGACGGCCTCGGCCACCGGCTCCTCGTCCTCCGCCGTCTCCTCCATGAGCGGCTCGGCCGGGGCCTCGACGACCTCGGCGGCCTGCGGGGCACCGGCCGGAGCCGTCGCCTTGCGGACCGCGCGGCGGCGGGTGCGCGGCGCCGGGGTCTCCTCGGCGGGCTCGGCGGCCTGGGCCGGGGCCTCGGCCACCGGAGCAGGGGTCTCGACGACCTCGGCGACCACCTCGGCGGTCTCCGGGGCGCCCGCGGGGGCGGTCGCCTTGCGCACGGCGCGACGGCGCGTACGGACGGGGGGCGCGGTCTCGGGGGCCGTCTCCTCGGGCGCGGTGACCGGGGTCTCCACGGCGGCGGGCGGTGCGGTCTCCTCGGCGGCGGGCGCCTGAGCCGCGCCGGGCGGGCCGGCCGGGCGGGAAGCGGCGCGGCGCCTGCGGCGCGGCGGCAGCTTGTCCCCGGGGGTGTTCTCTTCGTTGTTCCCGTTGGTGGCGGGTTCGTTCGGCTGAGGCATGCGGGCGGTTCTCCCGTCGCGCTCCCGGGCGCCGCGTCTGTTTCCGGTCCGGCACGGTCCGCAGTGGTGCGATACCGCTCGTCCGGGGCGCGGGCGCCGCACGGGAGCTGATGTCTGGCTCGCCGGTTCCGTCCGCGGTGTTGCGGACGGCCTGGCGAAAGTCTTGTCGGGGTGGATCAGTGCGCGGCCCGACCCAGGTGGCTCCCGAGTCGGAGGGCTGCGCTACAACGACCGCCTTACGCGGAACCTGCACCTTCCGGCGCCGTCGCGACGGCTGCTGCGACCGCGGGATGTGCGGTCGGGGCGGCCTCGCGGTCGGGCGCGAGCGGGTCGGTCACCGTGCCGGACTCCTCGTCGAAGAGCCCCTGCGCCAGCCTCGTCACCGCAGCGGGGACGGGCGGCGCCAGGTCGGCCACAGCGCGGAGACCGGACAGGACGTCGTCGGGTCGCACGGCAGGTGTCACGTGCCGAACAACCAGCCGCAGTATCGCACAGGGCTTGTCCCCCGGCCTATCGGCCGGGGAATCAAGGGCCTGCAGGTCGGCGACGGCGGAACGGGCGTCGAAGGTGCGGATACCGTTCTTCGCCTTGCGCTGGACCTCGACACTCTCAGCGGCGTTGAACGCTTCGACCGCTCTGCGGGCCTCCTCGGGATCGACGCCGTCGAGGCGCATGTCCCAGACGGAGGCGGTCAGCCGCTCGGCGAGACCCGAGGTGCGGGCCTCGACCGCGTCGGTGATGTCGAGACCGTCCGGCAGCGAACTGTCGAGCAGCTCGCGCAGGAGGTCGGGGTCGCGCGCCTCGGTGAGGGCGATCTCCAGGAACTCGGCCTCGCTGCCCGTGCCGGTGGGGGCGGCATTGGCGTAGGAGACCTTGGGGTGCGGGGTGAAGCCCGCCGAGTACGCCATCGGCACCTCGGAGCGGCGCAGTGCCCGCTCGAAGGCCCGCTGGAAGTCGCGGTGACTGGTGAACCGGAGGCGGCCGCGCTTGGTGTAGCGCAGACGGATGCGCTGCACTGCCGGTGCGGGCGGCGGGCCTTCGGGCTGTCGCTTGCCCAGTGGTTCTTCTCCTCGGTGCGGGGCGGGCGCTGTGGAGCGCCGCCCACGAAGTACGGGGTGGTCCCCGGGGTGCCGCTCCGGCTCACCCCTGCTTGGCGAGTTTCTCGCCCAGCAGGGAGGTCTCGGACGCCTGCGCCGCGCTGGGGACAGTCGTTGTACTACCCAGAGTACGCGCAGGCATCCCCAGCGGTTCCCCGGACCGCCTCCCTCCCGTCCCGCCCGCCAGTGCGCGCCAGGCGTCGCGGCGGGCCTGCCGCACGGTTTCGCGGGCGGTGGCGAGGGCTCCGCGGGCGGCGCGGCCCGCCTCGGCGGCGGCGCGTCGGGCCGGTGCCCAGACGGCGTCCCGGACGAGGTGGCCGACCGGGGTGCACACCGTGCGGTAAGCCCAGGCCACCGGTACGCCGATCAGGTGCCGGTACAGCCACGCGATGCCCCGGCCCACCGCCCGTGAGAGGTATCCGGCGATCCGCCAGGCGACCTCGGCGGCCTCCGCGGTCTCCCGGCCGACCGGGGCGAGGACGCGGCGGTACAGCCAGGCGGCAGGGGCCACGAGCAGCGTCATGGCCGTCCAGGTGACCGCGATCCCCAGCCCTCGGCCGGTGGCCGCGAGTAGCTTCCAGACCCCGCCGAGGGCCCAGGCGGCCCCCTGCCACAGCAGCCCCAGGGCCCACGCCGTGCCCTGCCACACCGTGTCCAGCACCCAAGCCGTGCCCCGGCCCAGCGGGGTGAGGACGGCCCCGTACAGCCACACCAGCGGCACGGCCACGCCGTAGCGCGCGGCCGGGACGAGGACGTGCCGCCAGAGGCCCACCGCGGGCGCGACGAGCAGCGTGGTGAACAGCCGGGCGACGCCCTGCCCCGCCTTGCAGAACAGCCAGGCCGCACCGTGGCCGAGCGGCGTGAGGAGGTTGGCGTACAGCCACACCAGCGGCACCGCGACCCCGTACTTCGCCACCGGCACGACCACGTACCGCCACAGGCCGACCCAGGGCCAGACGAGGAGAGCGGTGGCCAGCCAGGTGACGGCCAGGGCCAGCGGGGTGAGGACGTTGGCGAACAGCCAGGCCAGCGGGGTCAGGACCAGGGTGTCGACCAGCCAGACCAGCCCCCGGCCCAGCGGGCGGAGCAGGGTCCGGTCGAAGGCGTGCCAGCCGGCGGCCAGCAGGTCCCAGGCCATGCGGACGGGCAGGACCAGGACCAGGACCACGATGCGCACGGGGATCCTGATCAGCCGGGTCAGTGCGGTGTCGGGCTCGTACCGGTCCAGGGCCTGGTGCTCACTGGCGTCCATGTCCTCAATGACGCGCAGGCCCGGTCCGGGGTTGCCGGGCCGGGCCTACGGAGCGTCAGGGACGCGTTACTTGTTCACCACGCTCAGCGGGAGCAGCTTCTTGCCGGTCGGGCCGATCTGGATGTCCAGGTCGAGCTGCGGGCAGACGCCGCAGTCGAAGCAAGGCGTCCAGCGGCAGTCCTCGACCTCGGTCTCGTCGAGCGCGTCCTGCCAGTCCTCCCAGAGCCAGTCCTTGTCCAGGCCGGAGTCCAGGTGGTCCCACGGCAGGACCTCCTCGTAGGTGCGCTCACGGGTGGTGTACCAGTCGACGTCCACGCCGAAATCGGGCAGCGTCTTCTCGGCGCAGCTCATCCAGAGGTCGTAGCTGAAGTGCTCGCGCCAGCCGTCGAAGCGGCCGCCCGACTCGTAGACCGCGCGGATGACGGAGCCGACGCGCCGGTCGCCGCGCGAGAGCAGGCCCTCGACGATGCCGGGCTTGCCGTCGTGGTAGCGGAAGCCGATGGAGCGGCCGTACTTCTTGTCGCCGCGGATCTTGTCCCGGAGCTTCTTGAGCCGGGCGTCGGTGTCGGCCGCGCTCAGCTGCGGGGCCCACTGGAAGGGGGTGTGCGGCTTGGGTACGAAGCCGCCGATGGAGACCGTGGCGCGGATGTCGTTCTGGCCGGAGACCTCGCGGCCCTTGGCGATGACGTTGACCGCCATGTCGCCGATCTGGAGGACGTCCTCGTCGGTCTCGGTGGGCAGGCCGCACATGAAGTACAGCTTCACCTGACGCCAGCCGTTGCCGTACGCGGTGGCCACCGTCCGGATCAGGTCCTCCTCGGAGACCATCTTGTTGATGACCTTGCGCATCCGCTCTGAGCCGCCCTCGGGAGCGAAGGTGAGGCCGGAGCGGCGGCCGTTGCGGGTCAGCTCGTTGGCCAGGTCCACGTTGAACGCGTCGACGCGGGTGGAGGGCAGCGAGAGGCCGACCTTGTCGTCGGTGTAGCGGTCGGCGAGGCCCTTGGCGATGTCGCCGATCTCGCTGTGGTCCGCGGAGGAGAGGGAGAGCAGGCCGACCTCTTCGAAGCCGGTCGCCTTGAGGCCCTTCTCGACCATTTCGCCGATGCCGGTGATGCTTCGCTCCCGCACGGGGCGCGTGATCATGCCGGCCTGGCAGAAACGGCAGCCGCGGGTGCAGCCGCGGAAGATCTCCACGGACATCCGCTCGTGCACGGTCTCCGCGAGCGGGACGAGGGGCTGCTTGGGGTAGGGCCACTCGTCGAGGTCCATGACGGTGTGCTTGGAGACGCGCCACGGCACGCCGGACCGGTTGGGCACGACGCGGCCGATTCGGCCGTCGGGGAGGTACTCGACGTCGTAGAAGCGCGGGACGTAGACGCCGCCGGTCTTCGAGAGCCGGAAGAGCACCTCGTCGCGGCCGCCGGGACGGCCCTCGGCCTTCCAGGCCCGGATGATCTCGGTGATCTCCAGGACGGCCTGCTCGCCGTCGCCGATGACCGCGCAGTCGATGAACTCCGCGATCGGCTCGGGGTTGAACGCGGCGTGGCCGCCCGCGAGGACGATCGGGTGGTCCACCGTGCGGTCCTTGGCCTCCAGCGGGATGCCCGCCAGGTCCAGGGCGGTGAGCATGTTGGTGTAGCCGAGCTCGGTGGAGAAGCTCAGCCCGAAGACGTCGAAGGCGCCGACGGGGCGGTGGCTGTCCACGGTGAACTGGGGCACGTCGTGCTCGCGCATCAGCTCTTCGAGGTCGGGCCAGACGCTGTACGTGCGCTCGGCGAGGACGCCCTCGCGCTCGTTCAGTACCTCGTAGAGGATCATGACGCCCTGGTTGGGCAGCCCGACCTCGTAGGCGTCGGGATACATCAGGGTCCAGCGGACGTCGCAGCTGTCCCAGTCCTTGACGGTGGAGTTCAGCTCACCGCCGACGTACTGGATGGGCTTCTGCACATGCGGGAGCAGAGCTTCGAGCTGTGGGAAGACCGATGCGGCAGACATCTCGCGAACCTTCGTGAGCCGGCTGGGGTGACCATCCAGCCTACCGCGCGGCTCAGTGCTTCAGATCCGCCCGCAGTACGGGGTCGGAGGCGCGGGCCCACACCTCGGGCAGCTCGCGCTCCCGTGCTTCGGCGGTCGCCTCCTCGTGCCCGTACAGGAGTCCCCAGGTGAACGTGGTCTCGCCGGCGGCGTGGGACTGGATCGCGAGGGTGCGCAGGGCGTCGCGGGCGACCACGCTGTCCTGGTGGTCGCCCAGGAGGGACTGGACGGCCTTCACCCGCTTGGCGAACCGTTCGGCGGGCTTTCCGAGGGCGGGCTTGGCCGCGTCGCCCGCGTACCGGGCGCGCTTGGCGGCCTTGCGGGCCTCGTGCATCGCGGCGTCCCGCTCGGGGCCCGGCGGGTGCTCCAGGGCGTGGTCCATCCGGCGCGCGAGCTTCTTGTAGTCCTTGAGCACCGCGCGGGGCAGCTCCTTCCCGGGGGCGCGGGACGCGGCGGGGAGCAGGGGCGGGTGGGCGCTGAGCGCGTCCAGGGTGTCCAGGAGGTCCAGATATCGCTTCCCGTCCAGTACGGCGACGATCCTGCGGCGCGACCCGGTGCGGCGGGCGGCCGACCAGATCTTCAGCCGGCCGCGGACCGGGCCGAGGACGAGGGTGCCGGGGAGGGCCCCGGCGCGGTCGCCCAGGCGCTTGTCGAGGACCTCCTGGTCGCGGTCGACGCCCAGTTCGCCGGCGAGCCACTTGAGCTCGGCGCCGACGGGGTCGGTGACCTCGCGGTCCAGGATCCTGCGGTAGGTCTTGAAGGCGCTGCGCAGCCTGCGGGTCGCCACGCGCATCTTGTGCACGGAGTCGGGCAGGTCGCGGCGGACGGCGGGGTCGAGGTCGATGATCGTACGGATCTGCTTGCCTACGTAGGCAAGGACGTGGTCCCCCGCGGTCTGCGGGTCGTCCGTCTTCTGCTTCTGCTTCGCCCGCTTCTCCGGTTCCGGTGCCGTCTCCGCCAGCGCCCTGGCGAGCTTCGACGGCGCCTTTGAGGGCCGCACCCCGGCCTTGCGGAGCCGCTTCTCGACCGCGTCCAGGAAGGCGGGGTCGCCGTCGTCGGCGAGCTCGACCTCGATCTCGGTCCAGGTGGCGGTGGTGCCGGTCCCCTCCCCCGCGAGCCGTTCGGCGCACACGGTGTCGATGCTGACCTCGGCGAGGAGGGTGCCGTCGGGGTCCGTCAGGTGCTGGACGTCACGGGAGGAGAGCAGGCGGACGACAGGGGCCGGTTCGGTGTGGCGGAGGCGGGAGCGGAGCAGGGCGGCGAAGGAGCGCGGCAGGGTGTCGGCGAGCGGTTCGCGGAGCTCGTCCCGGATGCCGGTGGCGACGGGGAACTTCAGGTGCCAGCCCTCGTCGGTCCCGCCGGTCCTGCGGCGCAGGGTGAGGGAGTCCGCGGCGAGGCGGAGGCCGGCGGTGTCGTAGTAGACGGCGTCCAGCTCCGTGACGCCCTGCTTCACGACCCGGCCGACCCCGGCCACCCGGCTCAGGTCGGGCAGCCGGGTGGCTTCGGTGGCTTCGTACTTCCGCTCGATCTCGCGCTTGGTGTCCGCCATATACGGACACCTACCCCCGTGAGCCGGGTTCAGGCGGACAACGGACGCTGCACCCTGATCGACTGCAGCAGCCCGATCGCGACCCAGACGGCGAACATCGAGGACCCTCCGTAGGAGACGAAGGGCAGCGGCAGACCGGCCACCGGCATGATGCCGAGCGTCATGCCGATGTTCTCGAAGGACTGGAAGGCGAACCAGGCGATGATGCCGGCGGCGACGATCGTGCCGTACAGCTCGGTCGTCTCGCGGGCGATCCGGCAGGCGCGCCACAGGACGACGCCGAGCAGGATGATGATCAGCCCGGCGCCGAGGAAGCCCAGCTCCTCACCGGCGACCGTGAAGACGAAGTCGGTCTGCTGTTCGGGAACGAACTGGCCGGTGGTCTGGGTGCCTTCGAAGAGCCCGGTGCCGGTGAGGCCGCCGGAGCCGACCGCGATGCGGGCCTGGTTGGTGTTGTAGCCGACGCCGGCAGGGTCGAGCGCCGGGTTGGCGAAGGCGGCGAAGCGGGCGATCTGGTAGTCGTCGAGCAGCCCGAGCTGCCAGACCGAGACGGCTCCGGCGGCCCCCGCGCCGAGCAGGCCGAAGACCCAGCGGTTGGAGGCGCCGGAAGCCAGCAGGACGCCGAGGACGATGACGGCCATCACCATCACCGAGCCGAGGTCCGGCATCAGCATGACGACGGCCATGGGGACGGCCGCGATGCCCAGCGCCTTGGCCACGGTCCGGTGGTCGGGGTGGGGCTGGTCGCCCGCGTCGACGCGGGAGGCGAGCAGCATCGCCATGCCGAGGATGATGGTGATCTTCGTGAATTCGGAGGGCTGGATCGAGAAGCCGGCCGGGAGCTTGATCCATGCGTGGGCCCCGTTGACCGTGGTGCCCAGCGGGGTGAGGACCGCGAGGACCAGCAGCACCGAAATGCCGTAGAGGACCGGGACGGCCCCGCGCAGGGTGCGGTGGCCGAGCCAGATCGTGCCGATCATCAGCGCGAGGCCGATGCCGGTGTTCAGGGCGTGCCGGAAGAGGAAGAAGTACGGGTCGCCCTGGGTGAGGTGGTCGCGGTTGCGGGTCGCCGACCAGACGAGCAGCGAGCCGAGGAAGGAGAGCGCGAGCGCGGCTCCCAGCAGCGGCCAGTCCAGCCGCCGGGTCAGGGAGTCGCGGGCGGTCAGCTTGGCCCAGGAGCCCCGCTCGGGGCCGTACCGGCCTACGGAGAAGTCACCTGCCATCAGGGCCGCCTCCCGGTCGCCGCGGGTGATCCGGTGAGCCCCGGCTGGCCCGGGGGCTGCGGAATCAGGTTCTCGGGATCTGCCTCCTGGCCTTCGGGCTGCGTCGGCTCGGGGTTGTACCGCTCGATCTTCGGCGCGTGGATCGATCCGTCGGGCTGGACCTTCGGCAGCGCCTTCTGGGGCTTGGGCAGCAGGGCCTTCTTCACATCCTGGTTGCCCTCGGCGTCGAGGCCGTAGAGCGCGTCGTAGATCTTGCGGACGGCGGGCCCGGAGGCGCCGGAGCCGGTGCCGCCCTGGGAGATCGTCATGACGATCGTGTAGTCGTCGGTGTAGGTCGCGAACCACGAGGTGGTCTGCTTGCCGTACACCTGCGCGGTGCCGGTCTTGGCGCGCATCGGGATCTTGTCCTGCGGCCAGCCGCCGAACCGCCAGGCCGCCGTGCCGCCGGGCTCGACCACCGAACGCAGGCCCTTGTCGAGGTCCTTGACGGTCTTGGCGTCGATGGGCAGCTTGCCGGTGGACTTGGGCTTGATCTCCTGGATGCTCTTGCCATCGGGGCTGATCACGGCCTTGCCGACGGTGGGGGCGTAGAGGGTGCCGCCGTTGCTGATGGCTGCGTAGGCGGTGGCCATCTGGATGGGGGTGACGAGGACGTCACCCTGGCCGATGGCGTAGTTGATGCTGTCGTAGGCCTTGAGCTGGTTGCCTTCGAGGCAGCTCTCGTAGGCGATCTGCTGCACGTAGGTGCCGCCCTTCTTGCCCTCCTTGCACCAGGCGTCCTTGTTCGCCTTCCAGAAGTCCTGCTTCCACTGGCGGTCCGGGATGCGGCCCTTGACCTCGTTCGGCAGGTCGATGCCGGTCTCGGCGCCGAGGCCGAAGTCACGGGCGGTGCGGTAGAACCAGTTCTTCGCGTCCTTCTTCGGCTTTATGCCGCCGTCCCGCGCCCACTCTTCGTGGCCCAGGCGGTAGAAGACGGTGTTGCAGGAGTACTTGAGCGCGTCGCCGAGGGTGATGGGGCCGTGCCCCTGGGACTCGAAGTTGGCGAAGGTCTGGCTGCCGAGGCTGTAGGAGCTGCTGCAGTTGTAGCGGCCGTCGAAGGGGTGGCCGCCCCGCACGGCGGCGCTGGCGGAGACCACCTTGAAGATGGATCCGGCGGGCGCCTGGCCCTGGATGGCCCGGTTGAGCAGCGGGTAGTTGGACTTCTTGCTGGTGAGCTTGGCGTACTGCTTGCCGGAGATGCCTCCGACCCAGTCGTTGGGGTCGTAGTCGGGCTGGGAGGCCATGGAGACGATGCGACCGGTCTTGGACTCCATGACGACGACGGCGCCGGAGTCGGCCTCGTACGTGCGGCCGGTGATCTTGTCGGTCTCGCCCCGGACCTTCTTCATCGCGGCGGCGAGCTCGTACTCGGCGACCGCCTGGACGCGGGCGTCGAGGCTGGTGACGAGGTTGGAGCCGGGCACCGCCGGGTCGTTCTCCGCCTCGCCCATGACGCGGCCGAGGTTGTCGACCTCGTAGCGGGTGACGCCGGCCTTGCCGCGCAGCTCCTTGTCGTACGTCCGCTCGATCCCCGACCGGCCGACCTGGTCCGAGCGAAGGTACGGCGACGGGCCGTCCTGCGCCTTCTGGATCTCCTCGTCGGTGACGGGCGACAGATAGCCGAGAACCTGCGCGGTCTTCGCCTTGCCGGGCGCGGCGTAGCGGCGTACGGCGGTGGGTTCGGCGGTGATGCCGGGGAAGTCCTCGGCGCGCTCGCGGATCTGGAGGGCCTGCTGGGTGGTGGCCTCGTCGGTGACCGGGATCGGCTGGTAGGGCGAGCCGTTCCAGCAGGGCTGGGGGGTCTTGGAGTCGCAGAGGCGGACCTTGTCCCGGACGTCCTGGACCTTCATGTCCAGGACGTCGGCGAGCCGGGTGAGGACGCCGACGCCGTCGTCCTTCATCTTCAGCAGCTCGGTGCGGCTGGCGGAGACGACGAGCCGGGTCTCGTTGTCGGCGAGCGGGACGCCCCGCGCGTCGAGGATCGAGCCGCGCACGGCGGGCTGGACGACCTGCTGCACCCCGTTGCCGGCGGCTTCGGCGGTGTACTCGTCGCCGTTGCGGATCTGGAGGTACCAGAGGCGGCCGCCGAGGGTGAGCAGCAGCGAGAAGACGAGCACCTGGATGACGACGAGCCGGATCTGGACCCGCTGGGTCCGCCCGGTCTCGGGGATGTTGCTCACGCGGGGCCCCCGGTGGTGGTACGGGAGCGGTGCCCCGTGAAGTGCGGTGTCACAGTCGCTTGACCCCCTTGATGCGTCCCGCGCGGGCGGCCCGGCTGCGGGCGGCCTTCACGCGCAGGCCGCCGCGCTGGTTGCCGATGCGCAGCCCGGTGCCGGAGGCGAGCCAGCCCGCGGCGACGTCGTTGCTGCCGCCGGACGCCTCGGAGAGCGGATCGTTCTCGGTGCGTCTGGCCAGGGCCATGATCAGTGGCACGGTGAAGGGTGCCAGCAGCAGGTCGTAGACCGCGGCGGTGAACAGCAGGCTGCCCAGGCCCACGTGGCGGGCGGCCGTGTCACCGACGAGGGCGCCGACGCCTGCGTAGAGCAGGGTCGAGCCGAGCGCGGCGGCGACCACCACGGCCATCGGGGCGAAGGCCGACTTGAGCTGGCCGTTCTCCGGCCGGGCGAGGCCCGCGAGGTAGCCGATGACGCAGAGCACCAGGGCGTAGCGCCCGGCGGCGTGGTCGGCGGGGGGCGCGAGGTCCGCGAGGAGGCCGGCGCCGAAGCCGATGAGCGCGCCGCTGACGGGCCCGTACACGAAGGCGAGTCCGAGGACGGTGAGGAGCAGCAGGTCGGGGACGGCGCCGGGGAGCTGGAGGCGGGCGAGGACGGATACCTGGACGACGAGGGCGACGACGACCAGGGCGATGGAGAGCAGAGTCCGGTTCAGGCGCATGGGGATCAGCTCTACTCCTGGTCGTTTGCCGCGTTGTCGGGTTGCTGGTTGCCTGCCGCGTCGCCGGCTGCCGCACCGTCGCCCGGCTTCTCGTTGATGTTGCCGACGACCTTGCCCGAGCCGTCGACGAGGTCGCCGTTGGGCTGGACGGTGACGGTGACCGTGGGGGTGGGCTTGGGCTTCGTCTTGACGGGCTGCTTGGGCAGGACCGCGTCGCGCGGGTCCGAGCGCGGGGCCTGGACGACGACGCCGACGATGTCGAGCTTGGTGAACCCGACGTACGGCTTCACGTAGACGGTGCGGGTCAGCGCACCGCCCGAGGGGTCGACGCGGACGACCTCGCCGACCGGGACGCCGGGCACGAAGGGCTTGTCCTTGCTGGAGCCGAAGGTGACGAGCCGGTCGCCCGCCGCCACCTCGGCCTTGCCGTTGAGGAACTGGACCGAGAGCGGGCGCGATCCCTGGCCGGTGGCGAAGCCGAGTTCGTCGGTCTTCTCCATCCGGGTGCCGACGGTGAAGTCGGGGTCGTTGGCCAGCAGGACCGTCGAGGTGCTCGGGCCGACGGTGGTGACGCGGCCGACCAGCCCCTCACCGTTGAGGACGGTCATGTCGCGGCGGATGCCGTCGTTCGACCCGGCGTCGATGGTGACCGTCCAGGAGAAGCCCTGGGCCGCTCCTATGGCGATGACCTCGGCGCCCTTGATGCCGTACTGTCCGGCGCCCGCGTTCTTCAGCATGGCGTCGAGCTGGCGGACCCGGCTGTTGGTGCGGTCGTCGCTGCCGAGCCTGGCCTTCAGTGCGGCGTTCTCCTGCTCCAGGGCGGAGATCCGGTCGTGCCGTCTGCCCGAGTCCCGTACCGCCCCTATGGCGTTGCCCACCGGGTCGACCGCCGTCGCGACGCCGTTCTCGATCGGCCCGAAGACGGTGGCCGCGGCCTGCCGTGCGCCGTCGACCGGTGACTCCTCGCCGCCTCGGATATCGACCGTGATCAGGGCGAATGCGATGGCGATCAGCAGCACCAGGAGCAGCCGGCTCTCTCGTGTGTCCCTCACGTGCGGCGGCCGTGCCTTCCTCGTCGGAATGTTCGTGCCTGTGTGTACGAGGCTGTCGTGACGTCAGCACCCGTGTACCTCGGTACGTGTACGTGTACAGCAACGATCTATATCAACGATCCGGCGGGCGGAGCCGCAGCGTCCGCGCGCCGGATCGGGTGATGCTGCGCCTGTCCTACCGGCGGGGCTGGGCGTCCAGCACCTGCTGGAGCGCCTCGAACTCCTCGACGCACTTGCCGGAGCCGAGCGCCACGGAGTCCAGCGGGTCCTCGGCGATGTGGATCGGCATGCCCGTCTCGTGGCGCAGCCGCTCGTCCAGGCCGCGCAGCAGCGCGCCGCCGCCCGTGAGGACGATGCCGCGGTCCATGATGTCGCCGGAGAGCTCGGGCGGGCACTTGTCGAGGGTCGTCTTCACGGCGTCGACGATCGCGTTGACCGGCTCCTCGATGGCCTTGCGGACCTCGGCGGCCGAGATGACGACCGTCTTGGGCAGCCCGGAGACCAGGTCCCGGCCACGGATCTCGGTGTGCTCGTCCTTCTCCAGGTCGAACGCGGAACCGATCGTGATCTTGATCTGTTCGGCGGTCCGCTCACCGAGGAGGAGCGAGTACTCCTTCTTGATGTGCTGGATGATCGCGTTGTCCAGCTCGTCACCGGCGGTCCGGATCGACTGGGCAGTGACGATTCCGCCGAGCGAGATCACCGCGACCTCGGTGGTGCCGCCACCGATGTCGACGACCATGTTGCCCGTGGCCTCGTGGACCGGCAGGCCGGAGCCGATGGCCGCGGCCATGGGCTCCTCGATGATGTGCACCTGACGCGCGCCGGCCTGCGTCGACGCCTCGATGACGGCGCGGCGCTCGACGCCGGTGATGCCGGAGGGCACACAGACGACGACCCGGGGGCGGGCCAGGTAGCGGCGCTTGTGGATCTTGAGGATGAAGTAGCGGAGCATCCGCTCCGTGATCTCGAAGTCGGCGATGACGCCGTCCTTCAGGGGCCGCACGGCAACGATGTTGCCCGGCGTGCGCCCGATCATCTTCTTGGCCTCGGAGCCGACCGCCAGGATCCCGCCGGTGTTGGTGTTGATGGCCACGACGGACGGCTCGTTCAGGACGATGCCGCGCCCCCTGACGTACACCAGCGTGTTGGCAGTCCCGAGGTCGATAGCCATGTCACGGCCGATGAACGACATTGAGTTCCCCTTGTTCCCCATGAGGATGCGTCGGGCCTTCCCAAGAAGCAATGATGGCTTGTTCTGGTAGGCGAGGTTGGCGCTGCGGGCGTGGAAGCTTCCATCGTAGTGCCGTATGCACGGACACAGCGCGAGGGTCCTTCGCCGGATCGAGCGGAACGGCTGCCCGTTCCACCCATGGTGACGTTACGTCGGAGGGATGCGTTCCCGCGATCCCAAACCCTATGCCGAAGGGCGACCGAATTACTTCGGTCGCCCCAGGCAGACAGCGCTGTTTGGCCGATCGGGTCAGGAAAGTCCCGGAAAGAAAAGCTTCAGTTCTCGCTCTGCGGACTCCTGCGAGTCCGAGGCGTGGATGAGGTTCTCCCGGGTGATCGTGCCGAAGTCACCACGGATGGACCCGGGCGCGGCGGCGATCGGGTCGGTGGGGCCGGCCAGGGCGCGGACGCCCTCGATCACCCGCTCACCTTCGGCCACCAGGGCGACGACCGGGCCGGAGGCCATGAACTCCACGAGCGGCTCGTAGAACGGGCGGCCCTTGTGCTCCCCGTAGTGCTGCTCCAGCGTGTCCTGGTCCAGGGTGCGCAGCTCCAGCGCGGTGATCCGCCACCCCGCCTTGCGCTCGATCCGGCCGACGATCTCGCCGATCAGGCCGCGGCGGACCGCGTCGGGCTTGAGCAGGACGAGGGTGCGCTGAGTCATGTGCGGCTCCTTGCAGACACTACGGGTGCGGTGAGGCGAGATTACAGGGGTACGGGACGGAGTCTGCGCCCGGGTTCACTCAGGGTCACCCCCAGCGTTCCCGGGCACCTGCCGTCACGTCAGGCCGTGGCCTCGCCGGCCTCCTGCCGGGCCTGCTGGTCCGCCCAGCGGGCCTTGGCCTCGTCGATCTTGCGGCCGTAGTGGATGGAGGCCCACCACAGTCCGCCGAAGACCAGGCCGAGGATGAACATCATCGGGACCACGAAGCCGCTGAGGACCAGCGCGCCCTGGAGCGCCCAGCCGAGCTGGACGCCGCCGGGGCGGGTGAGCATCCCGCAGAGCAGCAGGGAGAGCACCATGCCCACCCCGCAGACCGTCCAGACCGTGGTCTGGGAGACGTCGTCCAGCTTCATCGCGACGAGTCCGGCGAGACCGATCACGAAGAACTCACCGAGCAGCGTCGAGGCGCAGAGCGTACGCATCCCTTGACTCAGCCCCTTCCCAGAAGCAGCCGGGCCTCGCCGACCGTGATCACCGATCCGGTCACCAGGACCCCGGCGCCCGCGTACTCGTCTTCCTCCTCGGCCAGCGTGATCGCCGCCTCCAGAGCGTCGTCGAGACGCGGTTCGACCTGGACCCGGTCGTCGCCGAAGACCTCGACGGCGATGGCGGCCAGCTCGTCCGCGTCCATCGCGCGGTCGGTGGAGTTCTGGGTGACGACGACCTCGGCGAAGATCGGCTCGAAGGCTTCCAGGAGCCCGCGCACGTCCTTGTCGCCGCTGGTGCCGACCACGCCGATCAGCCGGGAGAAGCTGAACGCCTCGGAGATCCCGCCCGCCGCGGCCCGGGCTCCCGCCGGGTTGTGCGCGGCGTCCAGGACGACGGTCGGGCTGGAGCGCACGACCTCCAGACGGCCGGGCGAGATCACCGCGGCGAACGCCTTGCGGATGGCGTCGATGTCGAGGGAGCGGGCCTGCTCGGCGCCGATGCCGAAGAACGCCTCGACGGCGGAGAGCGCCACTGCGGCGTTGTGCGCCTGATGGGCCCCGTACAGCGGGAGGAAGATGTCCTCGTACTCGCCGCCCAGGCCTCGCAGCGTCAGCAGCTGTCCTCCGACGGCGACCTCACGGGAGGTGACGCCGAACTCCATGCCCTCGCGGGCGACGGTGGCGTCCACCTCGACGGCCTTCTTCAGCATCACCTGCGCGGCGTCCACCGGCTGCTGCGCCAGGATGACCGTGGCGCCCTGTTTGATGACGCCGGCCTTCTCCCCGGCGATCTCGGCGGGCGTGTTGCCGAGGCGGTCGGTGTGGTCCAGCGAGATGGGGGTGACGACGGCGACGGTGGAGTCGATGACGTTGGTGGCGTCCCAGGTGCCGCCCATGCCGACCTCGACGACCGCCACGTCGACGGGCGCGTCGGCGAAGGCCGCGTACGCCATGCCGGTGAGCACCTCGAAGAAGGAGAGCCGGTAGGGCTGCTGGGCGTCGACCATCTCGACGTACGGCTTGATGTCCTCGTACGTCTCGATGAACCGCTCGGGCTCGATCGGAGAGCCGTCGAGGCTGATCCGCTCGGTGATCGACTGGACGTGCGGCGAGGTGTAGCGGCCGGTGCGCAGCTCGAACGCGTTGAGCAGGGCCTCGATCATGCGGGCCGTGGAGGTCTTGCCGTTGGTCCCCGTGATGTGGATCGAGGGGTAGGCGCGCTGCGGCTCGCCGAGGACGTCCATCAGAGCGGCGATGCGCGTGACGGAGGGCTCCAGCTTGGTCTCGCCCCAGCGTCCGGCGAGCTCCTGCTCCACCGCGCGCAGCGCCTGGTCGGTCTCGGGGTCGGTGGGTCGGGCGGGGACCGCTTCGCCCTGGGGGGAACCCGCGTAGGTGCGCAGGGTGCGGCTCCCGGCTTCGATCACCGCCAGGTCGGGGTCGCGCTGGGTCTCTTCGCCGACGATCTCCTCGAAGGTGTCGTCGGGCTGGGACGCGTCGTGCCGGTCTGAAGGGCGGGGCTCACTCACGGGGCCCAGTCTACGGATGGGCACCGACATCGCGCGCAGCGCCCGGCAGACTGTCTCCCGGCGGTACGGCGAAGCCCCCGCTCCCCCGGTCGGTCGGGGTGCGGGGGCTTCGTCCCTGAGCTGATCAGCTCTGCGGCAGGGCCGCCAGCTGGGCGGAGATCCGGTCGATGTCGGCCTCGGCCTTGGTGAGCCGGCCGCGGATCTTGTCGACCACGTTGTCCGGGGCCTTGGCCAGGAACGCCTCGTTGCCGAGCTTCCCGGTGGCCTGCGCCTTCTCCTTCCGCGCCGCCTCCAGGTCCTTCGTGAGCCGCTTGCGCTCGGCCGCCACGTCGATCGTGCCGGACAGGTCCAGGGCGACGGTGGCCCCGGCGACCGGGAGCGAGGCGGTGGCGTGGAAGCCGTCGCCTGCGGGCTGGAGCCGCAGCAGCTGGCGGATGGCCGCCTCGTGCGGGGCGAGCGCCGTGCCGGTCAGGGTCAGCTCGGCCGGGACCTTCTGGCCGGGCTGGAGGCCCTGGTCGTTACGGAAGCGGCGGACCTCGGTGACGACCTGCTGGACGAGCTCGATCTCCTTCTCGGCCGCGTCGTCACGGAAGCCGGAGTCGCCCGGCCACTCGGCGATGACGATCGACTCGCGGCCGGTGAGCGCGGTCCAGAGCGCCTCCGTGACGAACGGGACGATCGGGTGCAGCAGACGCAGCATCACGTCCAGGACCTCGCCGAGGACCCGGCCCGAGACCTCGGCCGGGCGGCCGCCCGCGAAGAACGTGGTCTTGGAGAGCTCCACGTACCAGTCGAAGACCTCGTCCCAGGCGAAGTGGCGCAGCGCCTCGCTGATCTTGGCGAACTGGAAGTCGTCGTAGAACGCGTCGACGTCGGCGACCGTCTTGTTCAGGCGGGAGAGGATCCAGCGGTCGGTGACCGACATCTCCTCGACCGGGGGCAGCTCGCCCTCGATCGTGGCGCCGTTCATCAGGGCGAAACGGGTGGCGTTCCAGATCTTGTTGGAGAACTTCGCCGAGCCCTGGACCCAGTCCTCACCGATCGGCACGTCGGTGCCGGGGTTGGCGCCGCGCGCGAGGGTGAAGCGCAGGGCGTCGGAGCCGTACTTGTCCATCCAGTCCAGCGGGTTGACCACGTTGCCGAAGGACTTCGACATCTTCTTGCCGTGCTCGTCGCGGACCATGCCGTGCAGGACGATCGTCCCGAACGGCGGGACGCCGTCGTTGACGTACAGGCCGAACATCATCATCCGGGCGACCCAGAAGAAGAGGATGTCGTAGCCGGTGACCAGGACGGAGTTCGGGTAGAACTTCGCGAGGCTGTCGGTCCGTTCGGGCCAGCCGAGGGTGGAGAAGGGCCACAGGCCCGAGGAGAACCAGGTGTCCAGGACATCGCTGTCCTGGGTCCAGCCCTCGCCGGTGGGCGCCTCGTCGTCCGGTCCGACGCAGACGACCTCGCCGTTCGGGCCGTACCAGACGGGAATGCGGTGGCCCCACCAGAGCTGGCGCGAGATGCACCAGTCGTGGAGGTTGTCGACCCAGTCGAAGTACCGCTTCTCCATCTCCTGCGGGTGGATCTTGACCTTGCCGTCGCGGACCGCGTCACCGGCGGCCTCGGCGAGCGGGGCGACCTTGACCCACCACTGGAGGGAGAGGCGCGGCTCGATGGTGGTCTTGCAGCGCGAGCAGTGGCCGACGGAGTGGACGTACGGCCGCTTCTCGGCGACGATCCGGCCCTCGGCGCGCAGGGCGGCGACGATCGCGGAGCGGGCCTCCAGCCGGTCCAGACCCTCGAAGGGACCCGGAACGGTGATGACCGCGCGCTCGTCGAGGACGGTGATGAACGGCAGGTCGTGGCGGTTGCCGATCTCGAAGTCGTTCGGGTCGTGCGCGGGGGTCACCTTGACCGCGCCGGTGCCGAACTCCGGGTCGACGTGGGGGTCGGCGACGACGGGGACCGTACGGTCGGTCAGCGGCAGCTTGATCTGCTTGCCGATCAGGTGCTGGTAGCGCTCGTCGTCGGGGTGGACGGCGACGGCGGT
This sequence comes from Streptomyces sp. NPDC006261, assembly GCF_040613515.1. NCBI lineage: Bacteria > Bacillati > Actinomycetota > Actinomycetes > Kitasatosporales > Streptomycetaceae > Streptomyces > Streptomyces sp. NPDC006261. The sequence goes on along the minus strand of NZ_JBEXSI010000018.1, from coordinate 106,739 downwards.
GTCACCGAGCATCGTCTCGGCGCGGGTGGTGGCGACGACGATGGTCTCGTCACCCTCCCCGTACGTCATGGAGACGAGCTCGCCGTCGTCCTCCTGGTACTCGACCTCGATGTCGGAGATCGCGGTGAGACAGCGCGGGCACCAGTTGATGATGCGCTCGGCGCGGTAGATCAGCCCGTCGTCGTACATCTGCTTGAAGACGGTCTGGACGGCCTTGGAGAGGCCCTCGTCCATGGTGAAGCGCTCACGGGACCAGGCGACGCCCTCGCCGAGGCGGCGCATCTGCCCGGAGATCTGGCCGCCTGACTCGTTCTTCCACTGCCAGACCCGCTCGACGAACGCCTCGCGGCCCAGGTCGTGGCGGGACTTGCCCTCCTTGCCGAGCTCGCGCTCGACGACGTTCTGGGTGGCGATACCGGCGTGGTCCATGCCCGGCTGGTAGAGGGCCTCGAACCCCTGCATCCGCTTCCGGCGGACGAGGGCGTCGATCAGGGTGTGCTCGAAGGCGTGGCCCAGGTGGAGGGAGCCGGTGACGTTCGGCGGCGGGATGACGATGCTGTAGGGCGGCTTGTCGCTGTGCTCGTCGGCTTCGAAGTAACCACGCTCTACCCAGCGCTCGTACAGCTTCCCCTCTACATCGGCCGGCGCGTACTGGGTCGGCAGTTCGGGGTTGCTGGCTGGCTGCTGCGATGAGTTCTCGGTCACGGGGGACAGTTTAGGGCCGTCACAGCTCTGCACTGAAACGGATTGGTTCAGTAACGGTGTCCGGGCCGATGGCCCATGTCAGGGCGGCTTCCGTCAGGATGTTCGCAACGCATAAGGAATTCTGGAGGGGACACCGCAATGAGCTACAACCAGCCGGGCCCGTACGGTGGGCAGCCGCCGCAGGGCCAGAGCGGACCGTACGGACAGCAGCCCGGGCCGTACGGCGGCCCGCCGCCTCAGGGCCCCCCGCAGGGCCAGCCCGGCTACGGCTACCCCCAGCAGGCCCCTCAGGGCGTCCCGCCGCAGCAGCCCGGTCCGTACGGCGCGCCGCCGCAGGGCCAGCCCGGCTACGGCACCCCTCCTCCGGGCCAGCCCGGTTACGGCTACCCGCAGCCCCAGCAGCCGGGCCCGTACGGGCAGCAGCCGCCCACTCCCCCGTACGGCGGTCAGCCGGCGTACGGGGGGCAGCCGCCGTACCCGCCGCAGCAGCCCAAGAAGAAGACCGGGCTGATCGTGGGGGCGTCCGTGCTGGCGCTGGCGGTCATCGGGGCCGGGGTCTGGTTCTTCGCTGCGGGCGGCGCGAGCAACAGTGATGTGGCCGACTCCACCAAGGGCTACAAGCTGACGCCGGCCGCCTCTGTGGACGACTACGCGAAGGACCCGTCCAAGCCTGACCGGTCCGGCCCGCTGACGGGGAAGTCGAAGACCGATGCCGAAGCCGCGGGCGTCAAGGACCCGCAGCAGGCCGGCGCCCAGTACCAGAGCGGTTCGAAGGACAACCCGCTCACGCAGAAGATGCTCCTGCTCCAGGGGTACTGGGGCGAGGTCGAGGACCCGGCCAAGGTCATCAACAATTCCTTCGGCGACGCCGAGAAGAAGATGAGCGAGAGCAGCAACGGCGGCGAGGTCTCGCTCATCGGCAGCCCCAAGGACGTCAAGCCGGCCGGTTTCGACGGCGCTCTGATGCGGTGCCAGGACATCAAGACGATCAACGACAAGGCCGACGGTACCCTCGCGAAGGGGCCGAAGGAGGTCATCACCCCGGTCTGCATCTGGGCCGACTACAGCACCGTCGGTATCGTCCTCGCCGTGGACATCGGCGGCGCCCTGACCGGCAAGGGCATCCCCCAGGACGACGTGGCCGCCCTCGCCGCCAAGCTCTACAACACCTCGCGCACCAAGATCTGACCCGCTCAACCCCGAAGGGGCGCCCACCGGTTGACCGGACGGGCGCCCCTTCGGCGCAGGTGACCGCGCTGCCGCTACGCGGACTTCTCGTGGCGGCCGCCGTCGTTCTTGCCGATCGTGCGCGGCTCGCGCGGGACCAGCGTCGGGTTGACGTGGTTGCGGACGACGTCCGGCGTGATGACGACGCGGGCGACATCCTTGCGGGACGGGACCTCGTACATCACGGACTGGAGGACTTCCTCCATGATGGCGCGCAGGCCGCGCGCTCCGGTCTGGCGCAGGATCGCCTGGTCGGCGATGGCCTCCAGCGCCTCGCGCTCGAACTCCAGCTCCACGCCGTCGAGTTCGAAGAGGCGCTGGTACTGCTTGACCAGGGCGTTGCGCGGCTCGATGAGGATCTGGAGCAGCGCCTCGCGGTCCAGGTTGTGGACCGAGGTCAGCACGGGGAGACGGCCGATGAACTCGGGGATCATCCCGAACTTCACCAGGTCCTCCGGCATGACCTCCTGGAACTGGTCGCTCGCCTGGATCTCCAGCTTGGAGCGGATCGTGGCGCCGAACCCGATGCCCTTGGCGCCGGCCCGGGACTCGATGATCTTCTCCAGTCCGGAGAAGGCGCCACCCACGATGAACAGCACGTTCGTCGTGTCGATCTGGATGAACTCCTGGTGCGGGTGCTTGCGTCCGCCCTGCGGCGGGACGGAGGCTGTGGTGCCCTCCAGGATCTTCAGCAGGGCCTGCTGGACGCCCTCGCCGGAGACATCGCGGGTGATCGACGGGTTCTCGCTCTTGCGGGCGACCTTGTCGATCTCGTCGATGTAGATGATCCCGGTCTCGGCCTTCTTGACGTCGTAGTCGGCCGCCTGGATCAGCTTCAGGAGGATGTTCTCGACGTCCTCGCCGACATAGCCGGCCTCCGTCAGCGCGGTGGCGTCCGCGATGGCGAACGGGACGTTGAGCATCCGGGCCAGCGTCTGCGCAAGGAGCGTCTTGCCGGAGCCCGTGGGGCCCAGCAGCAGGATGTTCGACTTGGCGAGCTCGATCGCGTCCTCGCGGTTCGCTCCGCCGCCGTTCTCCCCGGCCTGGACCCGCTTGTAGTGGTTGTACACCGCGACCGAGAGGGCCTTCTTCGCGGGCTCCTGCCCGACGACGTACCCCTCGAGGAACTCGTAGATCTCACGAGGCTTGGGAAGCTCCTCCCAGCGGACCTCGCTCGTCTCCGCGAGCTCCTCCTCGATGATCTCGTTGCAGAGATCGATGCACTCGTCGCAGATGTACACACCGGGTCCCGCGATGAGCTTCTTCACCTGCTTCTGGCTCTTGCCGCAGAACGAGCACTTGAGCAGGTCGCCGCCATCACCGATGCGTGCCACGAGGTTGATTCCCCTTCGCCTGGGAGGCCGCCTGGTTCAGCGGCTCCTGGTGCCTCTATCCGACGGTACCTTGCCTGGGCCCCCGTTCGGGCCCCCCTTGGCACGGTTCACACGGCCGAGACCGTGCAAACGGAATGTGCCAAGGGGAAAGACCGACGTCAGACCGATGCGCCCGCGGTCGTCTTACGGGTGGACACGATCTGGTCGACGAGCCCGTACGCCAGGGCGTCCTCGGCCGTGAGGATCTTGTCACGCTCGATGTCCTCGCTGATCTTCTCCAGCGGGGTCGTCGAGTGGCGGGCCAGCATCTGCTCCAGCTGCGTACGCATCCGGAGGATCTCGTTGGCCGCGATCTCCAGGTCGGAGAGCTGCTCGCGGCCCGTCTGCGAGGACGGCTGGTGGATGAGGACGCGGGCGTGCGGGAGCGCCATGCGCTTGCCCGGGGTGCCGGCGGCGAGCAGGACGGCGGCGGCGGAGGCGGCCTGGCCCATGCAGACCGTCTGGATGTCCGGCTTCACGAACTGCATCGTGTCGTAGATCGCGGTGAGCGCGGTGAACGAGCCGCCGGGGCTGTTGATGTAGATCGAGATGTCGCGGTCCGGGTCCATCGACTCCAGGCAGAGCAGCTGCGCCATGACGTCGTTGGCCGAGGCGTCGTCGATCTGGACGCCGAGGAAGATCACGCGCTCCTCGAAGAGCTTCGCGTACGGGTCGTACTCACGCACACCCTGCGAGGTGCGCTCCACGAAGCGCGGGACGACGTAGCGGTTGTCCACCTGCGGGCCGGTGTAGAGGCCGCTCGCGGAGGCGCCGGGGAAGTTGTTCATGTGGGTGTTCACCATCCTGGTGGCGTTCTGTGGGCTGGGGGTCTCGGCGTACGAGAGGTGTGCGGGCGGTGCTGCCGGTCCGGTGGGAACCGGATCAGGCACCCGTGCCGCCGCCGCCCGGGATGCCCGACGCGACCGTGATGATCTCGTCGATGAGGCCGTAGTCCTTGGCCTCCTCCGCCGTGTACCAGCGGTCGCGGTCGCCGTCGCGGATGATCGTCTCGACGGTCTGGCCGGAGTGGCGGGCAGTGATCTCGGCCATGCGCGTCTTGGTGCGGAGCAGGTACTGGGCCTGGATCTTGATGTCCGAGGCCGTTCCGCCGATACCGGCCGAACCCTGGTGCATGAGGATGTCGGTGTTCGGGAGCGCGAAGCGCTTGCCCGCCGCACCGCCGGTGAGCAGGAACTGGCCCATCGAGGCCGCCATGCCCATCCCGATGGTGACCACGTCGTTCGGGATGTACTGCATGGTGTCGTAGACCGCCATGCCTGCCGTCACCGAACCACCGGGGCTGTTGATGTAGAGGTAGATGTCCTTGTCCGGGTCGGCGGCAAGGAGCAGGAGCTGTGCGGTGATCTTGTTGGCGATGTCATCGTCGACCTGCTGACCGAGGAAGATGATGCGCTCGCCGAGCAGTCGGCTGTAGACCTGGTCACCGAGGCCTCCACCGAGGGACGGCTCTCCGGCGGCGTAGGGCATCAGATTCGTCACGTATCCACCTGCTCGTCTCTGACGGCTCCGGCCGTCTCAGCGTCTTCGTACCGGGCGGGTGAGGGACTCCCCCACCCTTCCTCTTCATGGACCCTAACGCGCAGGTGGGACAACGCCATCCCGGTTCCGCAACTGTTCGCTGGGAGCGCAAGCTCCGCAGGGGGCACAGGGGTTCCGGGCCCGCACGGCGGTACGGACGGGATACGGCGACGGGCCCCGGACGCGTGTGGTGCGTCCGGGGCCCGTCGTGCCGATCAGCGCGTGGCTGTCGTACGGATCAGCGCGAGGCTCAGGCCTCGTTCTTCTCCTCGGCCTTGTCCTCGGCCTTGTCCTCGGCCTTGTCCTCGGTGGCGGCCTCGGCCGCCTCCGTGGTCTCTTCCTCGTCGTCCTCGAGGTCGACGACCTCACCGTTGGTGTCGACGACCTTGGCGGCCTCGACGACGACGGCGAGCGCCTTGCCGCGGGCGACCTCGCCGACGAGCATCGGCACCTGGCCACCCTCGACGACGGCCTGGGCGAACTGGTCGGGGCTCATGCCGGAGGAGGCAGCACGCCGCATGAGGTGCTCGGTGAGCTCCTCCTGGTTGACGTTCAGCTTCTCCTTGTTGACGAGCTCGTCAAGGATGAACTGGGTCTTGATGCCCTTGACGGCCTGCTCGGAGGTCTCGTTCTCGAACTCCTCCAGGGTCTTGCCCTGGATCTCGAGGTACTTCTCGAGGTCGAGACCCATCTGGCCGAGCTGGTGGTGCTCCAGGTTGTGCTTGCGGGTCTGGACCTCGTCCGCGAGCAGCTTCTCCGGGATCGGGACCTCGGCGAGCTTCAGCAGCTCCTCCAGGACGCGCTCCTGGGCCTGGGTGGCCTGGTCGTACTGCTTGGTGGTCTCCAGGCGCTTGCGGCTGTCGGCCTTCAGCTCCTCCAGCGTGTCGAACTCGCTGGCCATCTGGGCGAAGTCGTCGTCCAGCTCGGGGAGCTCACGGGCGGCGACGGCGGTGACCTTGACGGTGACCTCCGCGGCCTTGCCCTCGGCGGAGCCGCCCTTCAGCTCGGAGGTGAAGGTGGCCTCGCCACCGGCCTCCAGGCCGGTCACGGCCTCGTCGATGCCTTCGAGGAGCTCGCCGGAACCGATGGTGTACGAGACACCCGCGGCCACGCCGTCCTCCAGGATCTCGCCGTCGACCTTGGCCTCCAGGTCGATCGTGACGACGTCGCCGTCGGCGGCGGCGCGCTCGACCGGGTTGGTGGAGGCGAAGCGCTCGCGCAGCTGCTCCACGGCCTTCTCGACCTCTTCGTCGGTGACCTCGAGGGCGTCGACGGTGACCTCGATGCCGGAGTAGTCCGGAATCTCGATCTCGGGGCGTACGTCAACCTCGGCGGTGAAGGCCAGCAGCTCGCCGTCCTTCAGCTCGGTGATGTCGACCTCGGGCTGGCCGAGGACGTTCAGCTCACCCTCGTTGACCGCCTCGGTGTAGAACTTCGGGAGGGCGTCGTTGACGGCCTCCTCCAGCACAGCACCGCGGCCGAACCGCTGGTCGATGACCCGGGCGGGGATCTTGCCCTTGCGGAAGCCCTTCACCGTGACCTGCTGGTTGATCTTCTTGTACGCCGCGTCGAGGCTGTCCTTGAGCTCCTCGAAGGGCACCTCGATGCTGAGCCGAACCCGAGTCGGGTTCAGGGTCTCCACGGCGCTCTTCACGGTTTCGGTCTCCTTGGTGGCTGACTTCTTGGGGTTCTGCTGGACCGCCGATCGGCGGCTTCGCGGACCGAGCCCGGTACATCAGACACACGGGCACGCAATTTGCATAGTAACGGCAAGGAGGAGCACTCCCCCAATGCGATCTTGCCGGTGGTCGGGGTGGCCGGATTCGAACCGACGACCTTCCGCTCCCAAAGCGGACGCGCTACCAAGCTGCGCCACACCCCGTCGGTGCGACACGTAGGGTACATGCACCGGAGCCGTGCGTCGGCCGCTTTGCGGGGCGGCCGGGGATCAGTGGCCGGGGGCCGGGTCAACGGGTGTGCGGACACCGCCGCCGACCCGCTACGATGCTCTTCGTGCCGCGGTCCCCGGACCTGCGGTGCGGCGCTCGCGGGCGTAGCTCAATGGTAGAGCCCTAGTCTTCCAAACTAGCTACGCGGGTTCGATTCCCGTCGCCCGCTCCATGCCTGGGCCCGGTCCGACATCTCGTCGGACCGGGCCTCTCGCGTGTATGCGTCTGTGCATGCGTGCGGGCCGCGCGGCGGACGCGGCCGCCCCTTCCGGGGCCGAACCGCCTCAGAAGCTGATCTGGTTGATCGTGTCCGCTATCGAGTTCATGAACCTGTTGATCGACGGGGCCATGCCGGTCGACGCCAGGAAGAAGCCGAAGAGCACGGCGACGAGCGCCGGCCCGGGCTTGATGGAGCCACCACGGATCAGCACCACCAGGATGACCGCGAACAGCAGCACCATAGACAGTGAAATAGCCACGTCTGATCACACCCTCGGTCGGTCCGCCTTGCCGGCCCGGAAACGTGCAACACTGCGCGCCCCGTCGCGCCCATCGTGCCACCAACTCCCCGGTGTCTGCTGCCAGGTGACGGATCGCACTGACCGGATCCCGCCATCCTGCCCAGCTCACCGGGGCTCCACGCCGCACACCCCGCGCTTCCGCCGCGAAATCCGCGCGGCCGCATATTCGCCGGCTCGGCAGAGGCGGCCGTTTCCATATCACCACAGGTCGTTCACAGGTAATTCGAGGCGCCCGGTGCGACGTAATACACTCGGTCAAGACTCTGCCGATATGCCCTGTTTAAGGGGGATCAAGCGTGTCATAGCGGGCAGCGTTCGACGGTTTCACATTCGAATTGAGGGGAACACGCGATATCTGATCGCGGTTTTACGCGAGGCAATCGACGGGTCTAAGGTGCCTGAGATGTTCCAAGCTCCGAGCGTATTCACCAGGGCCCCGCTCCCCCCGGCCACCCGGGAGTCGGAGCCCAGACGCGAGCAGGCGCTCACCCCCACGGCCGCCGCCCCGGCCCCCGCCCAAGCCCCGCCGACGGCGGCCAAGCGGCGCGATCCCTACTTCGACAACGTGAAGTATCTGGCGATCGTCCTGGTCGCGGTGGCGCACGCATGGGAACCGGTGATGGACGGCAGCCGGGCCACCCGGGCGCTCTACATGATCGTGTACACGTTCCACATGCCGGCCTTCATCCTCATCTCCGGCTACTTCTCCCGTACGTTCGACATGTCCGCCCCCAAGGTGAAGCGCCTGATCACCGGGGTCGCCGTACCGTACGTGCTGTTCGAGACGGCCTATTCGCTCTTCAAGCGGTACGTGGACGACGCGCCCGACACCTCGATCAGCCTGGTCGACCCGCTGTTCCTGACGTGGTTCCTGATCGCCCTGTTCATCTGGCGGGTCACCACGCCGATCTGGCTCACGCTGAGCCATCCGCTGCCGGTGGCGCTCGCCATCGCGGTGCTGGCCTCGATCTCCCCCGACATCGGCGACGACCTGGATCTCCAGCGGGTCTTCCAGTTCCTGCCGTTCTTCGTCCTCGGCCTGCTGGTGAAGCCCGAGCACTTCCAGCTGGTCCGACGCCGCGAGGTCCGGCTGCTCGCCCTGCCGCTGTTCGCGGGCGCCCTGCTCTTCGCGTACTGGATCGCCCCGCGCATGCGGCTCGGCTGGCTCTACCGCGCCAACAGCGCCCAGGAGATGGACGCTCCGTGGTGGTCGGGCGCGGTGATGTCCCTGGCCCTGTTCGGCTGCGCCCTGGCGCTTACCATCGGCTTCCTGGCATGGGTACCGCGCCGGAGCATGTGGTTCACGGTGCTGGGCGCCGGGACGATCTGCGGCTATCTGCTCCACGGCTTCCTGATCAAGGGCGCTGTGTACACGGGTCTGTTCGACCGGCACACCTGGCTCTCCGGCCCCGTCGGCCTGGTGATCGTCTCGGTCGCGGCCGCGGGCGCGGTGACGCTCATGTGCTCGCCGCCGGTGGCCCGGGCCCTGAAGTTCGCCACCGAACCGGACATGAAGTGGGCGTTCCGGACGGATCCCGCGAAGCGCTGAACCCGTCCCTTCCCCCTCACCTGATCCACCCGCGGCGGCGGCCGCGGGTGGATCAGTGCGTTTCCGGGTTGGCCGAATCCTTTCGGTCCGGCGGTGCTTCTCCCACGGTCAGCCCCAACAGCCCCCGCACCTGCGCATATTTCGCCGCCAACCGGGTACGCGTCGACTCCTCCAGGACCGCGAGGCGGGCCGGATCCGCGTTGTGGGCCAGATCCGCCTCCTTGACGAGCAGCGCGCCCGGCGTGGCGAGGATCCGGCGGGTGTAAGCGGACAGCTCCTCGCCCGGCCGTTTGGTGACGGCCAGGACCATGTCCTTGACCTCCTGCGGCAGTGCGGCCTGCGCCAACCACCGCGCGGAGAGCGCGTCGTCCTCGATCGCGTCGTGCAGCCAGGCCGCGGCGATCTGCCGGTCACTGCCGCCGCGCAGCCGCACACCCTCGGCCACCGCTGCCAGGTGTTCCGTGTACGGGCGGCCCGCCTTGTCGGTCTGGGTCGCATGGGCCTCGCGGGCCAGAGCCTCGACCTGGGCCAGGCTCAGATGTTTGCTGCACATGACCCGACTATCGGGGAGGTGTCCTCGTACGGCGTCCGTAAGTGACGATCACCACATGAGCACGCGCGGATGACGGGCACCTCTCCGTTGACGAGGCTCTCTCAGTGCCTGCGCGAGAGCAGCAGGAGCGCCCGGTCGTCGTTGACGTCCTTGGCGCAGGCCTCGATCAGATGCCAGGCCGCGCCCTCGAAGCCGGTGGAGACATAGCGGTCGGCCTCGCCGGTCAGCCGGTCGATCCCCTCGGCGATGTCCCGGTCGGACGCCTCCACCAGCCCGTCCGTGAAGAGCATCAGCACGTCGCCCGGCGCGAGCGAGCCCTTGACCGCGTCGAACTCGGCCCCGTCGTAGACGCCGAGCAGCGGGCCCTCCCCCGACTTCTCCTCCCACTGCCCACTGCCCGAGTGCAGCTGGAGCGCCGGCGGATGACCGGCCGAGAAGATCTCGTAGTCGCCGGAGTCCAGGTCCAGCACCAGGTGGATCGAGGTCGCGAACCCCTCGTCCCAGTCCTGCCGCAGCAGATAGCCGTTGGCGGCGGTGAGGAAGCCGTGCGGCGGCAGCGAACCGAGCAGCCCGCCGAAGGCGCCGGAGAGCAGCAGGGCCCGGGAGCCCGCGTCCATGCCCTTGCCGGAGACGTCGGTGAGGACGACCTCCAGGGTCCGGCCGCCGTGGGTGCGGGCCGCGACGACGAAGTCCCCGGAGAAGGACTGGCCGCCGGCCGGGCGCAGGGCCATCTCACGGTGCCAGCCCTGGGGCAGCCGGGGCAGGGCGCTCTGGACCCGGATGCGTTCGCGCAGGTCGAAGAGCATGGTGCCGCCGCGCCGCCAGGGCACGCCGACCCGGGCCCGGAACTGGGCGAGGATCAGCCCGAAGAACCCGCAGGCGGCGACCACGAGCACGGTGCCCGGGGTGACCCTGGCCGGGCCGTCCGCGTACGGGCCGAGCGTGAGCGCCTCCACGATCAGGGCGGCGGCGGACATGGCGTACAGACCGAGCAGGCTGGCGGGGCGCAGCAGGAGGCCGCCCGCGACGATGGGCAGGGCGAGGGCGGCCGGGTCGATCCAGACCGGGCTGGTGATGGTGGCGAAGGTGATGGCCGGAATCGTCAGCAGGAGACCGGCCAGGGCGATCCAGTCGGAGCCGTCGCCCCGGAAGTAGTCCACCCCGGATTTGCGCAGCCCGATGCGGGCCCGGTGCATCGATCTGCGCCACCGGGCCCAGAAGTCGTCCACTCCTCCACTACGGGCCATTGCCGGGACCCTATCCACCCGGACGCCTCCGGTGCAGGGGGACCCCGGTGACAATGCGCGCGAAATCGGGTCGTCCGCTTCCGCGCGCCCTGGTAGGGATGGCATATGACTTCAGAACTCCGTGTGCTGCGACCTGCTGAGTGGGACTCCTGGTTCGCCTGTCTGGAGCGTGCGTTCGGGGGCGTGCTGAGCGCCCCGGAGTCGCGTGCGCTCTGGAAGGAGCTGACCGAGCACGACCGGTCCATCGGACTGTGGGACGGGGAGGTGTGCGTCGGTACGGCGGGGGCCTACAGCTTCCGGCTGACCGTCCCCGGCGGTGCGGCGGTGGGCGCGGCGGGGGTGACGGCGGTGAGCGTCGCCGGTACGCACCGGCGGCGCGGGCTGCTGCGGACCATGATGCGGCGCCAGTTGGACGACGTACGTTCCTGGGGCGAGCCGCTCGCCGTGCTGACGGCGTCCGAACCGGCCATCTACGGGCGCTTCGGGTACGGGGCCGCGACCCGGGCCATGAGCCTGGACATCGACACTTCCCGCGTGCGGCTCGATCTGCCGCCGGGCACCGACGAGGTGCGGGTGCGGTACACGGATCCGGTGGCGGCCCTGCCCGCCTGCGAGGAGGTGTACGGGCGGCTCGCCGCGGAGCGTCCGGGCACGCCGGTGCGGCAGCCGAAGTGGGAGCTGGCCGCGGTGATCGACACGGAGAAGGACCGGGCGGGAGCCTCGCCGTTGCAGTGTGTGCTCTCCGAGCGGGACGGGGAGGTGCTGGGGTACGCCACGTTCCGGGTGCGGCCCGACTGGGACCGGGCGGGGCCGAGGGGAACGGTGGCGCTGCGGGACCTGGCGGCGCTGGATGCGGCGTCGTACGCGGCGCTGTGGCGGTTCCTTTTCGGCATCGACCTGACGTCGTCCGTGGAGGCGGCCGGCCGGCCGGTGGACGAGCCGTTGATGCATCTGGTCTCGGACGTGCGGCGGTGCGAGGCGCGGGTGCAGGACTCGCTCTACGTACGGCTGGTGGAGGTGGGGGCGGCCCTGGAGGCGCGGGCGTACCGGACGCCGGTGGATGTGGTGCTGGAGGTGGAGGACGCCTTCTGCCCGTGGAACGCGGGGCGCTGGCACCTGGTGGCGGACGCGAAGGGCGGTGCCTCGTGCCGGCGTGCGCCGGATCGCGCGCCGGATCTGGAGCTGCCGGTGCGGGAGCTGGGCGCCGCCTATCTGGGCGGGGTTTCGTTCACCTCGCTCGCGGCGGCGGGGCGGGTGCGGGAGGTGCGGCCGGGAGCGGTGGAGGAGGTCTCCACGGCGTTCTCGTGGCATGTGGAGCCGTGGCTGCCGCACGGGTTCTGAGCCGGTGAGGCGCGTTTCTGCCTCTGGGGCGTCAGGCTCCGGACACGCCCGGGTCCTGGCATCTTGGGCACCAGAAGAGGTTGCGGGCGGCGAGGTCCGCCGTCCGGATCTCGCTCTCGCAGATGTGGCAGGGCAGGTTGGCCCGGCGGTAGACGTAGACCTCGCCGCCGTGGTCGTCCACGCGGGGCGGGCGGCCCATCGCCTCGGGGAGGTGCTCCGGGCGGACGGTGTCGATCCGGTTGTGCCGCACGCCCTCGTGCATCAGCTCCACCAGGTCCGCCCAGATCGCGTCCCACTCGGCGCGGGTGAGGTCCTTGCCCGCGCGGTACGGGTCGACGCCGTGGCGGAAGAGGACCTCGGCCCGGTAGACGTTGCCGACGCCCGCGATGACCTTCTGGTCCATCAGGAGGGCGGCGACCGTGGTCCGGCTGCGGGAGATCCGCAGCCAGGCGCGCTCCCCGTCCTCGTCGCCGCGGAGCGGGTCCGGGCCGAGGCGCTCGTGTATCGCGCGCTTCTCGGGCTCGGTGATCAGGGCGCAGGTGGTGGGCCCGCGCAGGTCGGCGTGGTGGGCCGCGTTGACCAGGCGGAGGCGGACGGTGTCGGTGGGCGGCGGGGGCGGGGCGGTGCCGAAGCCGAGTTTGCCGAAGAGGCCGAGGTGGATATGGACCCAGCCGGTGCCGCCGAAGCCCAGGAAGAGGTGCTTGCCGTGGGCGTCGGTGGTGGTGAGGATGTGCCCGTCGAGCAGGGCCGCGCTGTCGGAGAACTTGCCCTGCGGGCTGCTCACCCGGACCGGCCCGCCCACGAACCGCTCGGCGTGGTCCTGGGCGAGGCGGTGGATCGTGTGTCCCTCGGGCACGGCGGGCTGCTCCCTGTGGTTCCTGTGGAGGGGCGGGCGGTGACATGGCCGTGCCGCCGGGTACGGAGCCCGGCGGCACAGGTGGCGTGAGGGTCAGCCCTGCTGCGGGTGGTGGGCCGGGATCGGGGGGAGCTCGCCGGTGGTCTCGTACGCCGAGAGCATCTCGATGCGGCGCGTGTGGCGCTCCTCGTTCGAGTACGGCGTGGAGAGGAAGATCTCGACGAACTTCGTGGACTCCTCCACCGTGTGCATCCGGCCGCCGATCGCGACGACGTTGGCGTTGTTGTGCTCGCGGCCGAGGGCGGCGGTCTGCTCGCTCCAGGCCAGTGCGGCGCGGACGCCCTTGACCTTGTTGGCGGCGATCTGCTCGCCGTTGCCGGAGCCGCCGATCACGATGCCGAGGCTGTCGGGGTCCGCGGCCGTCTTCTCGGCAGCACACAGGCAGAACGGCGGATAGTCGTCCTGGGCGTCGTAGATGTGGGGGCCGCAGTCGACGGCCTCGTGCCCGTGGGCACCGAGCCACTCGACGAGGTGGTTCTTGAGTTCGTAACCGGCATGGTCGGATCCGAGGTACACGCGCATGGTGCGAAGTGTGGCACGAACTGCGCGGGGCAGCGGTCAGCGGGGTCGGGGCCTGTCACGTCGCGGGTCAGGGGCCGCCTGCTCGCTCGGCCGGTGTGGCGAACGCCGTGCCGTTCCGCGATGCCCGGTTCCTGCCGCGGCTGCTGTCGCCGCTGGACGGTACGGATGTGGCCTCGGTGCGTGCAGTCCACGAGGAGGTGGGGCGGGTGCTGGAGCCGGCCGTCCTGGGGCGGTCGCTGCACTTCTCCTTCGGCGGCGGGGACCGCGCCGTCGGATCCCATGAGGCGGAAACGGGGAAGAGGCTCGCCGGTCTGGTCTCCCAGTACGATCCGGCGGGCCTCTTCGGGGGCGCTTACGGGGCTTGACGAACGGGGTTTTCAGCCTCGGCGGCCGAGGAGCTTCCAGGAGGCGGGCAGGGCGCCCATCGCCAGAGCCGCCTTGAGGGCGTCGCCGATCAGGAACGGGGTGAGCCCGGCCGCGACGGCGGCGCTCAGGGACATGCCGGTGGCGAGCGCCAGGTAGGGCACGCCGACGGCGTAGATGATCGCGGAGCCGATCACCATCGTGCCCGCCGTACGGAGCACCGAGCGGTCGCCGCCGCGGCGGGCGAGGGCGCCGACGACGGTGGCGGCGAGCAGCATCCCGAGGATGTAACCGAGGGACGGCATCGCGTAGCCCGAGGTGCCCTCGGCGAACCAGGGCATCCCGGCCATGCCGACGAGCGCGTACACCGCGAGGGAGAGGAAGCCGCGGCGGGCGCCGAGCGCGGTGCCGATGAGGAGCGCGGCGAAGGTCTGGCCGGTGACGGGGACCGGGGAGCCGGGGACGGGGACGGCGATCTGCGCCGCGATGCCGGTGAGGGCGGCGCCGCCCAGCACGAGGGCCGCGTCGACGGCGTAGCGGTGCCGGACTGCGGGCAGCAGGTCGGCGAGGACCGCTCCGGAACGGACGGGGGCGGCAGCAGTGCTCATCGGGACTCCGCGAGTGAGGGCAGGCAGGCTGGACGGCTCCGCCAGGCAGGTGGGGAGGGACTGCTGCCGACGTTAGCCCAGCAGTGAACGACCGATCACCATCAGCCGCCCACAAAGCGGTGAATGACGGGTTGGTGGGGTTCACACAAAGGCTGCCACGCAATCACCTCTGGGCGTGATGCTCGTCACGGAGGTGAGGCGGCAGGTGGCCCGTTTTGCCGGGAAGGGCATTGCGGGCCCAGACTGTAGGTTCCCCATAAATGATCCGAGAGTGACCCGCACCCCATGCACGAGGCTGTCGCCACCACGCCCGCCGTCCCGCCGGAGCCCCTGGTTCCCGCCGAGCCGCTCGCCCACGGACTGAAACAGCGTCACCTCACGATGCTCGGGCTCGGCGGGGTGATCGGGGCGGGGCTGTTCGTCGGGTCGGGTGCCGGGATCGCGGTGGCGGGGCCCGCCATCGTCGTCTCGTATCTGATCGCGGGGGCGCTCGCCATGCTGGTCATGCGGATGCTCGGCGAGATGTCCGCCGCGATGCCCGCCTCCGGTTCCTTCTCCGTGCACGCGGAGCGGGCGCTCGGGCGGTGGGCCGGGTTCAGCGTCGGCTGGCTGTACTGGTTCCTGCTGGTCGTGGTCCTCGCCGTGGAGGCGACGGCCGCCGCGCAGATCGCCCACGGGTGGGTGCCGGCGGTCGAACCGTGGGCGTGGGTGCTTCTCTTCATGGTGGTGTTCACCGCCGCCAACCTGACGGCGGTGAAGAACTTCGGCGAGTTCGAGTTCTGGTTCGCCTCCTTGAAGGTCGGCGCGATCGTCGTCTTCCTGGGGCTCGGGGTACTGGCGGTCTTCGGGTGGCTCCCCGACACCGACCCGGTCGGGATGACCAACCTGACCGGCCAGGGGGGCTTCCTGCCGAACGGCTGGGGCGGGGTCGTCTCCGGCGTCCTGACCGTGGTCTTCGCCTTCGGCGGCCTGGAGGTCGTCACCATCGCCGCCGCCGAGACGGACGACCCGGCCCGCGCGGTGGGGCGCGCGGTGCGCAGTGCGGTGGTGCGCATCCTCTTCTTCTACGTCGGCTCGATGCTGGTCATCGTGACCGTGCTGCCGTGGACCGCCCAGCAGTCCGGGCTGAGCCCGTATGTGAAGGTGCTGGACTCGATCGGGGTGCCGTCCGCCGGGCAGGTCATGAACATCGTGGTCTTCGTGGCGCTGCTCTCGGCGCTCAACGCCAATCTGTACGGGTCCTCGCGGATGGTGTTCTCGCTGGCGGAGCGCGGGGAGGCGCCGCGTGGGCTGCTGAAGGTGTCCCGCAGGCCCGGGACGGAGGGCGGAGTTCCCCGGCGGGCCGTGCTGGCCTCGGTGGCCTTCGGATTCGCCTCCGTACTGCTCAACCTGCTCTGGCCGGACACCGTGTTCCTCTACATGCTCAACTCGGTCGGCGCGGTGCTCCTGTTCGTCTGGGCGCTGATCGCCGCCTCCCAACTGCGGCTGCGCGCCCGGTTGGAGCGGGAGGCTCCGGGGGCGCTCACGCTGCGGATGTGGTGCTTCCCGTATCTGACCTGGCTGACGCTGGCCGGGCTGCTGGGGGTGCTGCTGCTGATGCTGACCGACGCCGACGCACGGCCGCAGGTGCTGTGGTCGGCGGGTGCGACGGCGCTGGTGCTGCTGGTGGCGGTGGGGCGTCAGTGGCGGGAGCGTAAGAGTTTGGCCTCTATCGGCCGGTAGGCGGGTGTGCACCTTGTGTGAGCCTCGTGCCCGTATAGCGGACACCCGTTCCGTGTGAACGGTGAGGATGCCCAGACTGTGGGTTCGTCCCTCGCCTCAGCTACCGAACAGAGCTCGTCCATGTCTCGGACCTCCGTGTCTCCCCCCACCGCTGACTCCGCAGCCCCCACCGGAGCCTCGACGGACTCCGCGCTCACCCACGGCCTCAAACAGCGCCACCTCTCGATGATTGCCCTCGGCGGGGTCATCGGCGCCGGGCTCTTCGTCGGCTCCGGGGCCGGGATCGCCGCCGCCGGGCCCTCGATCGTCGTCGCGTACGCGCTCTCCGGGCTGCTCGTCATGATGGTGATGCGCATGCTCGGCGAGATGTCCGCCGCCAACCCGGCCTCGGGCTCCTTCTCCGTGCACGCCGAACGGGCGATCGGCCCCTGGGCCGGGTTCACCGCGGGCTGGTCCTTCTGGTTCCTGCTCTGCGTCGCCGTCGGCCTGGAGGGCATCGGCGCGGCCCAGATCGTCAGCGGCTGGCTGCCCGGGACACCGGAGTGGGCCTGGGTCGCCGTGTTCATGGTGGTCTTCCTGGGGACGAACCTGGCGGCCGTGAAGAACTTCGGCGAGTTCGAGTTCTGGTTCGCCGCCCTGAAGGTCATCGCGATCACCCTGTTCCTGGTGCTCGGCCTGCTGGCCATCTTCGGGATCCTCCCGGACACGGACGCTCCCGGCCTGACCAACCTCGCCGGCGACGGGGGCTTCCTGCCCAAGGGCATGGACGGGTTCATCATCGGGCTCCTCGCCTCCGTCTTCGCGTACGGCGGTCTGGAGACCGTCACCATCGCCGCCGCCGAGTCCGAGAACCCGGTGCAGGGCGTGGCGAAGGCGGTCCGTACGGCGATGTGGCGCATCGC
Organism: Streptomyces sp. NPDC006261; assembly: GCF_040613515.1. Taxonomy (NCBI): domain Bacteria; kingdom Bacillati; phylum Actinomycetota; class Actinomycetes; order Kitasatosporales; family Streptomycetaceae; genus Streptomyces; species Streptomyces sp. NPDC006261. The sequence continues at coordinate 89,702 of NZ_JBEXSI010000018.1, read as the reverse complement.
GGTCTTCTACATCGGCTCGATGGCTGTCATCGTCACCCTGGTCCCGTGGGACAACCCGAAGGTCGCCGAGGTCGGCCCCTTCTACGCGATGCTCGACCACCTCGGCATCGGCGGCGCCGCGCAGATCATGAACGTGGTCATCCTCATCGCCCTGCTCTCCGCGATGAACGCCAACATCTACGGCGCTTCGCGGATGGCGCGGTCCCTGGTCGCCCGGGGCCAGGGACCAGCCGTACTCGGCAAGATCTCCTCCGGGGTCCCCCGCAACGCGGTGCTGTTCTCCTCGGTGTTCGGCTTCCTGTGCGTGCTGCTCAGCTACTGGCGGCCGGACGACGTCTTCCCCTGGCTGCTGAACATGATCGGCGCGGTGATCCTGGTGGTGTGGATCTTCATCGCCGTCTCCCAGCTGATCCTGCGCCGCCGCACCGAGCGCGAGTCGCCCGAGAAGCTGGTCGTACGGATGTGGCTCTTCCCGGTCCTCACGATCGTCGCCCTCGCCGGCATGGCCGGCATCTTCCTGCTGATGCTGCGCCAGCCGGGCACCCGCGACCAGTTGCTGGCCACGGGGGCGCTGACGGCGGTACTGATCGGCATCGGTGTCGTACGTCAGCGGCGGCGGGGCGACGCCGCGGCGGAGATCCCCGCGCAGCGGAAGTAGCCGCCCACTGCTGTGACCGGCGCGGCCGCCCTCGCCCCGGTCACAGCAGAAGCAGCACCGCCGCGCCCCACAGCACCGACACGGCCACCAGCGGAGGTCCGACCGGCATGCCCTGCCGGGCCGTCGGCGCCTCCTCGGCCGGCCGCAGCTCCGGGCGGAGCACCAGCGCCTGCACCTCCTCGGTGGCACGCACCGCGTACGGTTCGCGGCCCAGGCGGCGCTCCAGCCACGCCCACCCGGTGGGGGACAACTCGACGGTGGAGTCGCCCTCCCCCGTGCCGACGCGGATGCCGTCCTCGAAGTGGCGTGCGGCGGTGATCGCCTCCCACTCGACCCGTCGAACGCGCCACGCCCCGGTCACCCACAGCCCGTCGCGGTCGGCGGTGATCCGCCAGGTGAGCGCCGTCGCCACGGCGGAGATCAGCCACGGGAGGGCCAAGGGCAGCCACAGCCAGTGCCACGAGGGCCCGTCGTCGACCATCGCCCAGATGCCCCCGCCCTGCACCGCCAGCAGTCCGAGGCCCACGGCGCGCGAGAAGCCGTGCGCCTTCCACACCCGCAGGCCCGTGCCGGGCGTCATGGCGGCGGCGATCTCCTCGACGGGCCGCTGCTCGCTCTTGCGCCCACGGCGCTTCGGGCCGCGCGTCGCCAGCCCCGGGACGGCCGGCTTCACGGCGGTGACGCTGCACTCGACCAGCACCTCGGGCTCGTCCGCGTCGAGGCGTGCTACGAGGGCGACTTCGGCGCCCGCGTAGGGGGCGCCGTACAGGACGGCCTCCCGCAGCGGCGGGGGCGGGTCGCCGCCGGTGAGGATCTGCCTGACCTTGGTGAGGTCGACGGCGTCCGCTTCGCCGTCGCCCTCGCCCCCCTCTTCGTCTTCCTCCTCGTCCTCCTCCTCGTCCTCCTCCTCGAAGGCGTGCAGCGAGTGGAAGTGCAGGACCGGCCGGAGGGTCTCCGGGTCATCGGCCGCGAACACCCAGGTGCGGCCGTCCTCGTGCCCCTCGCGCACCAGCACGCGCAGCACCGGCAGCGGCCGGCGCCGCATCCGCGCCGAACGCGTCCGCCCGTCCACGCCGTTCGCGAAGAACCCCAGCGCCGCGGCCGTGCCGCCCAGCACCAGCGACTCCCAGCCGAAGGCGTCGTACGGCTCCGCGACCAGCGCCGCCCAGTCGCCGTCCACCACGATGTCGACCTGGCTGCCCACGGGGAAGTCCTCGGGAAAGGCCGTCTCCAAGCGATGGGTCCGCTCGTCGGCCTCCACCTTCAGGATGTCGATGCCGTCGTCGTCCTGTTCCTGGGCCACGACCCGTCCGGACAGGTGCGTGGCGCCCGCGGCCCGCTCCTCGTACGCGTCCGCGACCTGCTGGGCCTGCCAGAAGCCGAAGCCCGCGGCGGCGAGCATCAGTGCGGCCAGCGCGAAGGAGAACCGGCCCCGGCGGAACGTCCGCGCGGCGGCGGGCAGCGGCTGTGCGACCGGCCCGGCCGCCTCCAGGGCCAGCGCCCGCTGCCGCCCGGCAAGGGTGAGCCGGTGGACGATCCCGGCGGTGGTGAACGCGGCGGCCACGGGGTGGGCCAGCGCGTACGGTTCGCCGAACGACTCCGTGAAGCCGCCGTCCACGGCGAACCCCGCCAGCCCGGCTGCCAGCCCGGCGAGGGCGAGCCGGGGCTGCCGCCACACCCAGTACGGGGTCAGCACCAGCACGACCATCATCCCGAGCCCCGACCAGTCGGTGCCGCACGGCTCGGCGGACGTACAGGGGGCGAGAGGAGCCCCCTCCATGTACCAGATCATCGAGGCGACCAGCGCCAGCACCGCCCAGAGCGGGTGCGCCCACCGGGCGGGCACGGCGGCGAGCCAGCGCCGGGCTTCGGGGGTCCGCCAGTCGGCGGTGCCGGGGGGTATGTGCTCGGCGGGCAGCGGCACGGGAGGTCTGTTCACCAGCGCATTATGGCCAGGGACGGTGTACGGGCCCGGGCCGGGCCCGGCATTGGCGGTGCCGGCGCCCCACGGTGGCCGATCACCAGGGGGCCGGACGGCCGGTGGGGTGCCGACGCGGCGGCCGACGCGACGGCGGGGGTGGCGACGGAGGCTCCGGCGGCCGCGGTGGCGAGGAGGACCGAACGGCGCCTTGGTGCAGGGGACATGACAGCTCCTCGGGTGGCGGAGCCGCCACGCAAGCGAGGGCGGATGACCTCCCGGCGTACGGCGGCCGACCCTGCCGCTTCCGGTGGCCCACTGGTTCCCGGAGTAGCGCGTACGTATGGCGGCTGTCCGGGGAGTCGGGCCGGCGGACCGCGGTCTTCCCTCGCCCCGCCGCACACGCTCCTCGCGGACGCGCGTGCGGCGGGCCTGAAGGTCGCGCGTACACCTTCCGCGCCGAGAACCAGTACCTTCCGGCCGCCCACCGCCGGGTACCACGCCGAACGACTTCGGCGACGCGTCCGCCGAGTACGCCTTCCACCACGGGCAGGTCGTGGACGCGGTGGTGACGGACTTCCCGGACATCGCGGTGCGGGCCCGGGAGGAACTACGCAGTCAGGCGCCGGTTCTCAGCGGGTGGTGCGCTTGTTCGCCGTCTTCTTCGCGGTCTTCGTGGCCGCCGTCTTCTTGGCGGGAGCTGGCAGCGCCGTTTTCTTCGCCGCAGTGCGCTTGGTGGCCGCGCGCTTCGGTGAAGCGGCCGCGGCCGCCGCCTCCTCGGTGTCGGCACCGGCGTTCGACAGGGAGCCGGAACTGCTCTCCAGGTGGGCGCGGACGAACCACTGGAACTGCTCCAGGCCGCGCAGGTGCTCGATGAGCAGGTCCTCGGTGACGGGGTCGATCTCGCCGACCTTCTCGACCGCCTCGCGGTGGCCCTCGATGATCCCGGTGTAGACCAGGTCCAGGGCGCCGAGGTGGGCGATGGCGTCGGCGCGGCCGACGCTGTAGTCGTCCCAGGTGCGCTCCTTGACCAGGGTGCCCGGAGTGCCCTGCGGCTCGCCACCCAGGGCCGAGATGCGCTCGGCGGCCGCGTCGGCCATGTCCCGTACGGCGGCGGTCTGCGGGTCGAGCATCTCGTGGACGGCGATGAAGTGCGGCCCGACCACGTTCCAGTGGATGTGCTTGAGGGTCAGCGCGAGGTCGTTGAGCGCGTGCAGGCGCAGCGTCAGGAGGTCGATGACCTGGCGGCCCTCGTCGACGCCGAGACCGGGGACGGTGTAGCGGGGGGTGCGTGCGGGGGACATGGGGCTCCTCTTCGTGCAGACGTCGACGGTGGTGGCTTTTCGGAACGCGGGGGTCTAACCGGCGTCGGCGGTGCCGCCCTCGGTCGGGGCGGCGCCGGGGCGCTCCCCGCCGGGCCGGACGGGGCCCGCCGCCGCGCGGATGCTCGCCAGGGCGGCGTCGGCCACCGCGCGGGGGGTGATGCCGAACTCCTCGTACAGGCGCTCGTAGTCGGCCGAGGCGCCGAAGTGCTCGAGGCTGACCATGCGGCCCGCGTCGCCGACGACGTCCCGCCAGCCCTGGGCGACGGCCGCCTCGACGCTGACCCTGGCCCGTACGCCGGGCGGCAGGACCTCGTCCTGGTACGCGTACGGCTGGTCGGCGAACCACTCGCGGCAGGGCATGGAGACCACCCGCGCGTCGTGCCCCTCGGCCGCCAGCAACTCACGGGCCTCCAGGGCGATGTGGACCTCGGACCCGGTGCCGATGAGGACGACGTCGGGCGTACCGCTCCTGCTGTCGGCGAGTACGTAACCGCCCCGGGCGGCCTTTTCGGCGGGGGCGTACCCGCCCTCCCCCCGTTTCAGGACGGGCAGCGGCTGCCGGGTGAGCGCGAGGCCGGCGGGCCGGTCCTGGTGCTCCAGGACGGTGCGCCAGCAGACGGAGGTCTCATTCGCGTCGGCGGGCCGTACGACGTCGAGGCCGGGGATCGCGCGGAGGGCGGCCAGCTGTTCGACGGGCTGGTGGGTGGGGCCGTCCTCGCCGAGGCCGATGGAGTCGTGGGTCCAGACGTAGGTGACCGGGAGCTTCATCAGGGCGGCGAGGCGGACGGCCGGGCGCATGTAGTCGCTGAAGATCAGGAACGTACCGCCGTAGGGCCGGGTGAGGCTCTGGAGCGCGATGCCGTTGAGGATCGCCCCCATGGCGTGCTCGCGGATGCCGAAGTGGAGCGTGCGGCCGTAGGGGTCGCCGGGGAACTCGCCCGTCTGCTTGGACTCCGGTACGAAGGACGGCTCGCCGTCCATGGTGGTGTTGTTGCTGCCCGCGAGGTCGGCCGAGCCGCCCCACAGCTCGGGCAGCACCGGCGCCAGCGCGCTCAGCACGTCGCCGGAGGCCTTGCGGGTGGCGATGCCCTTGGGGTCGGCGTCGAAGACGGGAAGGCTGTCGGTCCAGCCGTCCGGGAACCTCTGCTCCCGCAGCCGGTCGAGGAGTGCGGCGCGCTCGGGGTGGGCCGTACGCCACTGCTGGTAGCGGGGCTCCCAGGCGCGGTGGGCCTCGGCGCCCCGCTCCCGTACCGCACGGGCGTGCTTCAGTACGTCGTCCTCGACGGTGAAGTCGGCGTCCGGGTCGAAGCCGAGCAGCTTCTTGGTGGCGGCGACCTCGTCGTCGCCGAGCGCGGAGCCGTGGGCCTTGCCGGTGTTCTGCTTGGTGGGCGCGGGCCAGCCGATGATCGTGCGCAGCAGGATCAGGGAGGGGCGGCCGCTCTCGCTCTTCGCCGCTTCGACGGCGGCGAGCAGGGCGTCGACGTCCTCCACGTAGTCGCCTGTCCGGGTGAAGTCGACCGTCTGGACGTGCCAGCCGTACGAGGCGTAGCGGGCGGTCACGTCCTCGCTGAAGGCGATGTCGGTGTCGTCCTCGATGGAGATGTGGTTGGAGTCGTAGAAGACGACGAGGTTTCCGAGCTCCTGGTGTCCGGCCAGCGAACTGGCCTCGGACGTCACACCTTCCATCAGGTCGCCGTCGGAGGCGACGACGTACACGTGGTGGTCGAAGGGGCTGGTGCCGGCCGGCGCGTCGGGGTCGAGGAGGCCGCGCTCCCGGCGGGCCGCCATGGCCATGCCGACGGCGGAGGCGAGCCCCTGTCCGAGCGGTCCGGTGGTGATCTCCACGCCCCGGGTGTGGCGGTACTCCGGGTGGCCGGGGGTGCTGGAACCCCAGGTGCGCAGCGCCTTCAGGTCGTCGAGCTCCATGCCGTAACCGCTCAGATACAGCTGGATGTAGAGGGTGAGACTGGAGTGGCCGCAGGAGAGCACGAAGCGGTCGCGGCCGAGCCACTGGTCGTCGGCCGGGTCGTGGCGCATGACCTGCTGGAAGAGCAGGTACGCCAGCGGCGCCAGGCTCATCGCGGTGCCGGGGTGGCCGTGGCCCGCCTTCTGCACGGCGTCGGCGGCCAGCAGCCGCACGGTGTCCACGGCCCGGGTGTCGAGCGGGCCCCAGCCCGCCGCGTCCGCGACCGGCAGAGCCAGCTTCGGGTCGCGGCCGCGGTCCGGGCCGTCCGGCGCTTCGGGGGCGTTGGGGGGTGCCATCGAGTCCTCCTGGTCGGTGGGGCGGGCGGGCGAGCGGCGCACCGGCGGGCCCCGGCCCCGAGCCGCCCGGCTGCTTGGCCGGGTCCCCCGGGAAGCGGCGTCCAAACATGGACGCCCGTGGGGAGAGGGGCAGGCGAGAAGACGGAACGCCTTTATAGCAAGAAAAGGGTTGCTAATAGGGCACCCGGTGACGCCCGCATGCCCCACCCCTCTGCATCCCGGGTCCTAGGCCGAAGGGCTGATCACCTCGAGGAACTTCCTGCTGTTAGCCTGCTCCTGCATATAGGTTGCAATAACAACTGGACGGCATTCCCAGCAGTCGGAGGGCTCGCACCATGGCCACGTACACGCTCCCGGAACTCCCGTACGACTACGCGGCGCTCGAACCGGTCATCAATCCGCAGATCATCGAGCTGCACCACGACAAGCACCACGCCGCCTACGTCAAGGGTGCGAACGACACCCTGGAGCAGTTGGAAGAGGCCCGCGACAAGGAGGCCTGGGGTGCGATCAACGGCCTGCAGAAGAACCTCGCGTTCCACCTCTCCGGCCACATCCTGCACTCGATCTACTGGCACAACATGACCGGCGACGGCGGCGGCGAGCCCCTCGCGGCGGACGGCGTGGGCGACCTCGCCGACGCGATCACCGAGTCCTTCGGCACGTTCGCGGGCTTCAAGTCCCAGCTGACGAAGGCCTCGGCCACCACCCAGGGTTCCGGCTGGGGCGTGCTCGCGTACGAGCCCCTCAGCGGCAAGCTCATCGTCGAGCAGGTCTACGACCACCAGGGCAACGTGGGCCAGGGCTCGGTCCCGATCCTGGTCTTCGACGCCTGGGAGCACGCCTTCTACCTTCAGTACAAGAACCAGAAGGTGGACTTCATCGAGGCGATGTGGCGGGTCGTCAACTGGCAGGACGTGGCGAAGCGTTACGCCGCCGCCAAGGAGCGCGCAGACGTTCTGCTGCTCGCCCCCTGACGTGACGCCGACACCCCGCAGACGTCCTGCCTCGTGATCGTCTTCTCAACCTTCACTTCGGCAGGCGGATGAACGGAGAGCCCTCGCGAGGACGTGACTCGCGGGGGCTTTCCCATGCCTCCACCTGGGTTTTCAGCTATTTGGCTCACATGCAGAACACGAGGCATGGAACCACCCTCCGCGGGTCCCGCTCCTGCTGCCGATGACGAGGCGAGTGTCTTCCGCGCGCCGGCCGACCCCACCCGGCGCCAGATCCTGGAGGATTTGCGCGGGGGCGAGCTGGCCGCCGGGGAGATCGCGAGCCGGTTCGCCATTAGCGCCCCGTCCATCTAACGCCACCTGGGCATCTCCTGCGCCCCCAACTGGTGCGCTGCCAGGCGGTGGCGGGCGTCTGCCTGCTCCGGATCGGCGGCGTCCGCCCCGGCTGGGCCCCGGCGGTGACCGGGCTGACGCGACGGTGGAGCCGGCGCAGGAGCTGCACGGGAGCGGGCTGTTCGCGGACCTGGCGGAGGCGTCGGAGTTCTTCCTTCTCGGCAACCGGGGCCTCTCCCCCAACGCCGGGGGCACACACCTGGGCGTCCTCGTACTGACCACGGGCGCCTGAAGGGTGACTGCGGGCCGGCCCCGTACCGTACGCTCCTCGTTCTTCGAGGACTCAGGCCGCTTCCCGCCGGGGAGAGCGGTGCTGGACAGCGCGCTGGTGATGCGGGGCGCGGCGGCGGACTGGTCGCAGGGGGAGCCGATGCGGGTGGAGTGCGGGACGGGGACGGCGTGGAGAAATCCGCGCGCCTCACCCGGGCAGGGCTGCCACGATGACCTTCGCACGTCTGCCCGTACCCCTTCCCGGAAGCGACCCCATGAGTTCTGCCCCCGTCCCGGCCGACCCCTCCGTCCTGCACCCGATGCCTGGCCAGCCGCGCGTGGTGCAGTTGAAGCCACTGGTCACCTCGGAGCTGATCGAGGCGGGGGCGTACTCGTACTACGACGACCCGGAACACGCCACGGAGTTCGAGACGCGGAACGTGCTCTACCACTACGGCCCGGAGCGCTTGGTCATCGGCAAGTTCTGCGCGCTGGGCACCGGTGTGCGGTTCATCATGAACGGCTCCAACCACCGTATGGACGGCCCGTCCACCTTTCCGTTCCCGACGCTCGGCGGCTCCTGGGCCGACCACTTCGACCTGCTGACGGACCTGCCCAACCGGGGCGACACGGTGATCGGCAACGACGTGTGGATCGGTTACGGGGCGGTCGTCATGCCAGGCGTCCGCATCGGGCACGGCGCGATCATCAGCTCGCGGTCCGTGGTCGTCTCGGACGTCCCGGACTACGGCATCGTCGGCGGCAACCCGGCCCGGCTGATCCGCACCCGCTACGAGGAGGCGGACATCGCACGCCTACTGGCGGTGGCCTGGTGGGACTGGCCGGCGGACCACCTGACGCGCCACATCCGTACGGTGATGTCGGGCACGGTGGCGGAGCTGGAGGCGGCGGGGGCGGGGCGTTGACTCCCCCTTGACCGAAGCTGCGGACCGACCCGCCCGGCTCCGGTCAGCCGTCGGACACACCGGCCTTCACACCGTCGGTGAGACTTGCCGGCTGGTCACGATTCCTCGTCCTCCGCAGTGACGCCCTCCATGGCGTCACGGATGAAGGGGCTGCTCCGATGAGGAGTGAGGGCCGCAGACCTCAGCGTGTCCCGATGGCTTCGGGCGACGCCTCATGCCTCGGCTCCGCTCCGCGGCTGGAACACCGACCCCACGAACTCCGTCAGCAGCCGTTCCTTCAGCCGGCTCGGCAGCGCGTCCAAAAGGAACAGAACCGGGGCCATCCTCTCCGGGAGACCCCCGGAACCGCCCGGCGGCCCCTCCCCCAGGCCCGCGAGGGCCAGGATGCCTGTCACGTCCTCCGGGGTGAGGGTATCGGGGTCCAAGGTCGCCGCCAGGTCGGTGAGGGCCGGGTCGGCGGTGACCGGCGGGAGGGTGCGGGCCGTCGTCAGAGCGGCGGTCAGGTCGGTGAGGAGGGCGTCAACGCGGTCGACCGTGGCGGGGGTCAACGTGAGGTGGAGGTTGGGCGGGAGGCCGTCGAAGGAGAGTTGTGGCTGGAGGTACCAGCCGCGTACGCGCATCTCGTCGGCCAGGTGCAGGAGGAGGCTCAGGTCCGGTGTGCCGGTGGTCCCGTCCGGTGTGGCGGAGGTGAGGACCGTGAACGCGACCAGGCCCGCCTCCGGTTCGCCGAGGATGTGGATCTCCGGGGTGGCGCGTAGACCTTGGATGAGGTGGTCGGAGGCTTCCGCCACGCGTGCGGCCAGGGATGTGTAGCCGTCCTCGCCGATGTGCTGGAGCACCGCCCACGCCTGGGCCAGCAGACCCGCCGACTTGGTGCCCTGCACCGTGGGGTTGACCACCGGGTAGCCCGGCCAGTCCGCGTGGGCGAAATACTGGTGGCGCCGGAGTTCGGCGCTCCGGTAGAGCACCACCGAGGCGCCCTTGTCCGCGTATCCGTACTTGTGCAGGTCCACCGAGATGGACGTCACGCCGGAGAGCGAGAAGTCGAACGGTTCGACCGTACGGCCCGCCCGGCGCAGGTACGGAAGCAGCCAGCCCCCGATGCAGGCGTCCACATGGCACAGCACCTCGTGCTCGGCCGCGGCCTCCGCGATCCTCGCCACCGGATCGATGACCCCGTGCGCGTACGAGGGGGCCGAGGCGACCACCAGGGCGGTGCGGGGTGTGATCGCGGCGGCCATCGCGGTGGGGTTCGCCTTGTACGTCACCGGGTCCACCGGCACCACGACCGGTTCCAGGCCCAGGTAGGCGGCGGCCTTGTGGAACGCGGCGTGCGCGGTGGAGGGGAGCACCAGTTGCGGGTCGGTCACGCCACGGGTCGAACGGGCCTGATCCCTCGCCGTCTTGACCGCGAGCAGGATTGATTCGGTGCCGCCGCTGGTGAAGGTTCCCTGGACTCCGGGGGGCGAGCCGAGGAGGGCCGCCGCCGCTCCCACCAGGTCGTTCTCCAGGCGCGCCACGCTCGGGAAGACCGTGGGGTCGAGGCCGTTGACGGTGGCGTACGCGGCGTAGGCCTCGGCGGCCAGTTCGTCCAGGCCCTCGCGCCCGGCGTCGTAGACATAGGCGAAGGTCCGGCCGCCCCGGGTGGGGGCGTCTGTGGTGCGCAGCGCCTTGAGTTCGGTGAGGATCTCGGCCGCCGGGCGGCCGGCGGGGAGCGCGGGCGCCTCGTGGCTGCTTGCGGTGGGGTCAGGCTGCACGGGTGGCGTCCTCCTGGGCGTCGGCGGGGTCCTCGCGGTGGTGGTGGAGCAGCCACAGGCTCGCGGCGGCGAGGAGTGCGGGCAGCAGGCTCATACCCGCCGTGATGCCGGTCAGCGCGGCGGCCGGCTGGGCGACCTCGTGGTCGGCGTCCGAGGAGCGGAATCCGGTCAGCGTGAGGACCAGCGCGAAGACGCCCGCGCCCAGCGCGAACGCCAGCGTCTCGGCCGCCGTCCACAGGCCGGTGAACGTGGCCGCGCGGCGCTTGCCCGTACGGGCGGTGTCGGCGGCCAGGGTGTCCGCGAGCAGGGTCAGCGGCAGGAGTTGGAGGCCCGCGTAGGCGACCCCGATGACCGCGACGGCGGCGTAACCGAGGGCACTGCCCACCTGGCCGGTGAAGGCGAGGGCGCCCGACCCGGCGACGTACAGCAACGTGGCGCAGCCCTGCGCGTACTTCGCGCCGCGCAGCCGGGCCAGCCGGGTCCACAGCGGCATGACCAGGACCAGCGGGCCGATCAGGCAGGCGAAGAGCGGGGTGACCGCGCCCGGTGAGCCGAGGGTGTACGTGGCGAAATACTGGACCCCCGCCAGCATCACACCGACCGCCAGCGCCTGGAGGAACCACATGCCGGCCAGGAAGAGGAAGGGCCGGTTCGTGCGGGCCACGGCCAGTTGGGCGCGGAGGGAGGGTTCGGCGGTGGAGCGGGCCGCCGCGGGGGCCCACCGGGTGGTGAACCATGCGCCGAACATGCCGACCGCGAGCAGGACGGCCACGGCGATGCCCATCAGCCGGTAGCTCGCCGGGGTACCGCCGTCCGCATGGGCGATGGCGGGGGCGACAGCGCCGGAGAGGAGGATCGCGGCGCCGAGGAAGCCGACCCGCCAGCTCAGCACCCGGCGGCGCTCCGCCGGGTCGTCGGTGATCTCGGCGGGCATCGTCACGTACGGCACCTGGAAGATCGCGTAGGCGGTCGCGGCGAGCAGGAAGAGGGCGGCGACGTATGCGGCGGCGGCCATGCCGCGCAGCGGGGGCGCGGCGAAGATCAGCGCGAAGAGCGGCGGCAGGGTGCACGCGCCGATGAGGAGGAACGGACGGCGTGGGCCGCCGCGCAGCCGGCTGCGGTCGGAGAGCGCGCCGACGAGCGGATTGATCAGGACGTCCCAGGCCTTGGGCAGGAAGACCGCGGCACCGGCGAGGGCCGGGGAGACGGCGAGCACGTTGGTCAGGTAATACAGCAGGATCAGGCCGGGCACGGTGGCGAAGGCCCCTGTGCACAGCGAGCCGAGGCCGTAACCGATCCGCACCCGGCGCGGGAGGAGCGGGCCCGGCCTCCCCGGGCTCCGCTCCGTACCGCTGTCGTGGCGGCTTTCGGTCGGCATGGCGCAGATCATGAACGAGAGTTCGACCGCTGGGCAAGGGGTGCGGCCGGGCGGCGGGGCGTTGGGCCCCCGGTCAGCGCGGCACCGGTGCCCTCCTCGGCGCGTCGGCGGCCGTCCTCGTCAGCGCGTCAGCGCGTGCCCTCGTCGGCCAGGCAGAACTCGTTGCCCTGCGGGTCCTGCAGGACCGTCCAGAACAGCCCGTGCATGGAGTGTTCGCCGATCACCGTCGCCCCCAGCCCCACCAGACGCTCCACGTCCGCCCGGCGGTCGGGGGACGCGAAGTCGACGTGCACCCGGTTCTTGACGGACTTGGGCTCGGGCACCCGCTGGAAGCCGAGGACCAGGGGGGTGGCCGGGACGAGGACGAACTCGCCGTAGTCCTGCGTTCCGTCCACTCCCAGCGCCGTGGCCCACCAGGCGGCCAGCGTCTGCGGGTCGGGACAGTCGATCGTGATCATCTCCGGTGAGATTCGCATGGTCCTCACCGTACGGTCCACCACTGACAACGGGCCGGGAGCACGCGCGTGCTCCCGGCCCGTGACCACCGGAAAGGACCTTCAGTCGAAGATCGGGCCCTGCGTGCGGGTCCGCTTGATCTCGTAGAAGCCGGGGATGGAGGCGACCAGCAGCGTGCCGTCCCAGAGCTTCGCCGCGTCCTCGCCCTTGGGTGCGGGGGTGACGACGGGGCCGAAGAAGGCGACCGGCTCGCCGTCGGCTCCGGGCACGGCGATGACCGGGGTGCCGACCTCCTGGCCGACCTTGTCGATGCCCTCCCGGTGGGAGGCGCGCAGCTCGGTGTCGTACGTGTCCTTGTCGGCGTACTCCACCAGGTCCTCGGGCAGGCCGACGTCCTTCAGGGCGCCGACGATCGCCTCGCGGGTGGGGCCCTCGTCGTTGTTGTGGAAGCGGGTGCCGAGGGCCGTGTAGAGGGGGCCGACGACCTCGTCGCCGTGGAGCTGCTGGGCGGCGACGACGACCCGGACCGGGCCCCACGCCTTGTTCTCCAGCAGGTCGCGGTACTCCTCGGGCAGTTCGTCCAGCTTGTCCTCGTTCAGGACGGCGAGGCTCATCACGTGCCAGCGGACCTCGATGTCGCGGACCTTCTCGACCTCGAGGATCCAGCGGGAGGTCATCCACGCCCACGGGCAGAGCGGGTCGAACCAGAAGTCGGCCGGGGTCTTACCGTTCGCGGGGGTGTTCTGGGACATCTCTCTCCTCGGATAAGGCCTGTTGCTGCTGTGGTCGGGAACGCCGCAGCAGGGCCTCCCATTCCCGGGCAGGGCAGTCCGGCAGCACCGGATACCGGTCCTCCGGGACGCGTGCAAGGATCAATAGGTTCGAACACGACACATGACGCGCGTCACGAAGGAGTGCCCGTGCCCGGTGAAAACCTGTCCCGCGACGAGGCCCAGAAGAGGGCCGAGCTGCTGACCGTCGACGGTTACGAGGTCGCTCTCGACCTGCGTTCCGCCGTCGGCGAGCCCGAGGGGGCCGACGGGGGCAAGGACGGGGGCGACGAAGACGCCGGTCCGCGGACGTTCCGGTCGCTGACCACGATCCGGTTCCGCTCCGCCCGCGCGGGCGCCTCGGCCTTCGCCGACCTGGTGGCGACAGGCGTGGACGCCGTGACGCTGAACGGGAAGGCCCTCGACCCGGCTGCTGTCTTCGACGGGGTCCGGGTGGCCCTGGACGGGCTCCTGGAGGGCGAGAACGTCCTCGTGGTCGACGCCCGGTGCGCGTACAGCAGGACCGGCGAGGGCATGCACCGCTTCGTCGACCCGGAGGACGGCGAGGTCTACCTCTACACGCAGTACGAGCCGGCCGACGCCCGCCGCGTCTTCGCCAACTTCGAGCAGCCTGACCTGAAGGCCCCCTACCGCTTCCAGGTGACCGCGCCTGAGGGCTGGCGGGTCTGGTCCAACGGCGCCGAGGAGTCGCACGAGGGCGGGGTCTGGCGGTTCGTGGAGACCAAGCCGATCTCCACGTACATCACGGCCGTCGTCGCCGGTCCGTACCACTACGTGACCGACCACTACAGCCATACGTTCGACGACGGCACCACGCTGGAGATCCCGCTCGGCGCGATGTGCCGCAAGGGGCTCGCCAAGCACTTCGACGCGGACGACGTCTTCCTGGTGACCAAGCAGGGGCTGGACTTCTTCCACGACAACTTCGACTACCCGTACCCCTTCGGGAAGTACGACCAGGCGTTCGTGCCGGAGTACAACCTCGGGGCGATGGAGAACCCGGGCATGGTCACCTTCCGCGAGGAGTACATCTTCCGCGGCAAGGTCACCTCGGCGGCCTACGAGCGGCGCGCCAACGTCATCCTGCACGAGATGGCGCACATGTGGTTCGGCGACCTGGTCACCATGGAGTGGTGGGACGATCTGTGGCTGAAGGAGTCCTTCGCGGACTTCATGGGCTCCTTCTCGATGGTCGAGGCGACCCGCTTCACCAACGGCTGGATCACCTTCGCCAACAACCGCAAGGCCTGGGCCTACCGCGCCGACCAGCTGCCCTCCACGCACCCGATCACGGCCGACATCCGTGACCTGGAGGACGCCAAGCTGAACTTCGACGGCATCACGTACGCCAAGGGCGCCTCCGTACTGAAGCAGCTCGTGGCGTACGTGGGACGTGACGCCTTCCTTGAAGGCGCGCGGCGCTACTTCAAGAGTCACGCGTACGGCAATACGCGCCTGGGTGACCTTCTTTCGGTGCTGGCGGAGACCTCCGGCCGTGACATGACGGTCTGGTCGCGTTCCTGGCTGCAGACGGCCGGTGTCAACGTGCTGACGCCCGTCGCGACGCACGACGCGGCCGGGAAGCTGACCGAGCTGGCCGTCGTCCAGGAGGCCGCGGCCTCCCACCCGGAGCTGCGCCCGCACCGGGTCGCGGTCGGTCTGTACCGGCGTACGCCCGCGGGTGAGCTGACGCGTTACGCGCGGGCCGAAGTGGACGTGGCCGGGGAGCGCACGGTGGTCAAGGAGCTGGCCGGGACGGAGAAGCCCGACCTGATCCTGGTCAACGACGACGACCTCACGTACTGCAAGGTCCGCTTCGACGAGGGGTCGCTCGCCACCCTCCGCGACCACCTGGGCTCCATCACCGACCCGCTGGCCCGCGCCCTGTGCTGGTCGGCGCTGTGGAACCTCACCCGGGACGCCGCTCTGCCCGCCCGCGACTTCGTCGCGCTGGTGCTGGCACACGCCGGGCGCGAGAGCGACATCGGGGTCCTGCAGATGCTGCACGCCTGGGCGCAGTCGGCGCTGGTGAACTACGCCGCCCCCGCCTGGCGCGAGGAGGGCGGCCGGGCGCTGGCCGGGGGCGCGCTGCGCGAGCTGCGGGCCGCCGAGCCGGGCAGCCAGCACCAGCTGACGTGGGCCCGCTTCTTCGCGGCCGTCGCGGGTTGCGAGGCGGACTTCCAGCTGCTGGGCGAGCTGCTGGAGGGCACGGCCCGGGTCGACGGGCTGGAGATCGACCAGGAGCTGCGCTGGGCCTTCCTCTCCCCGCTCGCCTCGCACGGGGTGGCGGACGAGGCAGCGATCGATGCCGAACTGGCCCGTGACGACACGGCGTCCGGCAAGCGCCACCACGTACGGTGCCTGGCCTCGCGCCCCTCGGAGGCGGTCAAGGCGCAGGCGTGGGCGGCGGTCGTGGAGTCGGACAAGCTGTCCAACGCCCTGGTCGAGGCGACGATCGCGGGCTTCGAGCAGCCTTCGCAGCGGGCGCTGCTGGCCCCGTACGCGCGCCGCTACTTCGAGGTGATCGAGCGCGTGTGGGCGGAGCGGTCCATCCAGATCGGCATGCACGTGGTGAAGGGGCTCTTCCCCGCTCTCCAGGACAGCCCGGAGACCCTCGCGGCGACCGACGCCTGGCTGACCGGCCACGCGGAGGCCGCTCCTGCGCTGCGCCGGCTGGTGCTCGAGGCCCGGGACGACCTGGCGCGAGTTCTGCGCGGCCAGGAGTGCGACGCTCGGGCGTAAGCGGGCGTGAGCGGGCGGCCCCGGCCGGGGGCTCAGCGGGTCTCGGAGGGCTCGCCGGTCAGGGTCGTCGGACAGGCCCCCAGGAGGGGCGCGCGGGTCCGGTGTGTGCGCGGCGCGAAAACAGCGCTCGCACATCCGCCCCACGCGCCCCTTCCCATTTTCCGCGTGATGACCCTTTTCGGTCCTCGAACGCCCGTACTTTAGGGCGGCGTTGTCCGGAATTGTCGACGGGCGTGTAACAGGGGGTAGGGCACCCTGGGCCGGCGGGAAATCATCGACCATGACCCAGAACACCCCGCCCTTCCCCCTGTCCCCGCTGTTCCCCCGCCCCCTGGACCACCTCCTGGACGTGACGCACCGCGTCCTGTCCGCGGCTCAGCTCCGCGCCCGGGGCGTCTCCGCCGGGCAGACGTCCGCGCAGTGCCTGCCCGGCGGTCCCTGGCAGCATCTGCTGCCCGGTGTCTACCTGCTGCACCCGGGCCCGCCGAGCGGCCAGGAGCGGCTGCACGGCGCCCTGTTGTACGCGGGCCGCCCGCCGGCCTCCTCCCGGCGTACGGTCCCGGAGCCGGTGGACGCGGGGTTCGGCGAGGCGATGGTGACCGGGCAGGCGGCGCTCGCGCTGCACGGCTTCGCCGCGGCGCCGGACCTCGGAGCGCTGCACCGCGTCGACGTCCTGGTGCCGCGCACCCGGCGGCTGCGCTCGACCCGGTTCGTTGAGGTGGTGCGGGCGAACGCCGCGCTGCCCGCACCGGTGCGGCTGGCCGGGGTGCCCGTCGCCCCGGTGGAGCGGGCGCTGGCCGACGCGGTGGCGGGGCTGGGCGAAACGGCGGACGTGAGCCGGCTGCTGACCGAGGCCGTACGGGCCGGGCACAGCGAACCGGCCGCCTTGGTGCGGGAGCTGAGCGCGGCGAGGCTGCTGGGGCGGCCGGCGGTGGTGGGTGCGGTGGAGGCGCTGCTGGCGGCGGGGCGGGCGGTGGCGGAGGAGCGGCTGTACGCGATGGTGCGCGAGCACGGGCTGCCGGAGCCGCTGTGGAACGTGGACCTGAGGCTGCCGGGCGGGCCGGAGCTGGGCGGGGTCGACGCGTACTGGCCGGATCTCGCCGTCGCCGTCGAGCTGGACACCCGGGCGCCCCGGTCCGGTGCACCGGAAGAGGGACGGCGGGACGGGAACCCGGACGCGGGACGCGTGGAGGACCCGCAGGGGTCCGCGTACGCCGCCCGGCGGGACCGGCTGGAGCGGCTGGGGGTCACGGTCCTCCACCTCACCCCGAGGAAGCTCCGCGAGGCGATGGACCAGCAGGCCACGGTGGTGCGTACGGCACTGATGGCGGCGAACGACCGGGAACCGGCCGCGTATCTGGTGGTGCTGCCGCGGTGAGCCGGGGGCGAGGTGTTCCAGGTGCCACCGGTCCGGACCACCAGGCGCGTGGTCCGGACCACAGAGCCGGAATCAGTGGTTCCAGCAGACACTTTCGCCTCTTTCGTCCCGCGTGACGCATCGTCCCCCGTGGCGGATTTATGCCATGTACCTGTCTCGTCTCCGTCAACTCTCTACAAAGCCCTGTCATTTACGACAGTCTGAGCGGTCATCCGGTACCGAATTCCGGACTCTCTCTTTCAATTACAGGGATGCTGATGACCAAGGAATCCCCCAGCTCCATATCCGGGACGAGACGCGCCGCGCGCGTAGCGGCCGCTGCCGGCCTGGCTGCCGCCCTCGCGGCCGCCGGCGCCGCGCCGGTGTTCGCCGTCGACGACCCGGCACCGGCACCCGTCAAACCGGCCGCCACGAGCGACCGGGGCGACAAGCTCGGCAAGGCCGACGCCGAGGTTCTGGCCAAGGCCGAGGCCAAGGGCGAGAAGAACGTCACGATGATGATCGCCACCACCCCGGGGGCGACCGAGCAGGTCACCGAGCAGCTGGACGCCGTCAAGGGCTCCGTGCTGGGCCAGACCTACGACAAGCTCGGCTACGTACGGGCGACGGTGCCGACCAGCACCGCCGAGGCCACCATCGCGGCGGCCTCCAAGCTGAAGTCCGTTCTCGGTATCGATCTCAAGCAGGAGATCAAGCTGGACGACCCGACGCCCTCGGGCGACCGGGCCGCGGGGGCCAAGCAGCTGAAGGCCACGGGAAGTTACGCGGCTCCGGGCAAGAACACCCCGGCCGCCAACCCGTACAACCCCTCCTTCGAGACGGGTGCGGTCGAGTTCGTCGAGAAGAACCCGCAGGCCGACGGCCGCGGGATCACCATCGGTGTCCTGGACTCCGGTGTCGACCTCGGCCACCCGGCGCTGAAGAAGACCACCACCGGCGAGCGCAAGATCGTCGACTGGGTCACCGCGACCGATCCGGTGAACGACGGCGACGGCACCTGGCTGCAGATGTCCGAGACCGTCACCGGCCCGACGTTCACGTCCGGCGGCAAGACCTACTCGGCTCCGGCGGGCAGCTACAAGTTCGCCACCTTCGCCGAGTCGGCCACCACCGGCGGCGACATGGCGGGCGACCTCAACCGCGACGGTGACACCACCGACGTCTGGGGCGTGCTGTACGACGCGGCCAAGGGCACCATCCGCGTGGACCTGAACGAGAACGCGGACTTCTCCGACGACACGGCCCTCAAGCCGTACAAGGACAAGTTCCAGGTCGCGTACTTCGGTGAGGACGACCCGGCCACCAAGGTCGTCGAGCGCATCCCGTTCGTCGTCGAGACCCGTAAGAACGTGGTCTACAACGCGGCGGGCGCCAAGGCCGACTACGTCAGCATCGGCGTGATCGAGGGCTCGCACGGCACGCACGTCGCGGGTATCACCGCGGCCAACGGCCTGTTCGGCGGCAAGATGAACGGCGCGGCGCCCGGCGCCAAGGTCGTCTCCTCGCGCGCCTGCACCTGGTCCGGCGGCTGCACCAACATCGCGCTGACCGAGGGCATGATCGACCTCGTCGTCAACCGCGGTGTCGACATCGTCAACATGTCGATCGGCGGCCTGCCGCCGCTGAACGACGGCAACAACGCCCGCGCCGAGCTCTACAAGCGCCTCGTCGACATCTACGGCGTCCAGCTCGTCATCTCGGCCGGCAACAGCGGCCCGGGCCTCAACACCATCGGTGACCCGGCCCTGGCCGACCACGTCATCTCGGTGGGCGCGTCGATCTCCAAGGAGACGTGGGCCGCGAACTACGGCTCCAGCGTCACCAAGAAGTACGACCTGCTCCCCTTCTCCTCGCGCGGTCCGCGTGAGGACGGCGGCTTCACGCCGACCATCTCGGCTCCGGGCGCGGCGATCAACACCACCCAGACCTGGTCCGCGGGCGGTCCGGTCAAGGAGGCGGGCTACGCCCTGCCGCCCGGCTACTCGATGCTCCAGGGCACCTCGATGGCCTCGCCGCAGGCCGCCGGTGCGGCAGCCCTGCTGCTCTCCGCCGCGAAGCAGAAGGACCTGGAGCTGCCCCCGGCCGACCTGCGGGTCGCGCTGACCAGCTCGGCCACCCACATCAAGGACGTGCCCGCGCACGCCCAGGGTTCCGGTCTGATCGACATCGTCGGTGCCTGGAAGCTCATCACCAAGAAGGGCAACCCGGCGCACGAGTACAAGGTGAAGGCCCCGGTCGACACCGCGATCGACTTCGCGCTCAAGGACCCGGGCTTCGGCACCGGTCTCTACGACCGTGAGGGCGGCCTCAAGGTCGGCGAGACGAAGGTCTACGAGATCACCGTCAACCGCACCACGGGCCCGGACCGCAACGTCCAGCACAAGCTGTCGTGGAAGAACAACGACGGCACCTTCAAGCTGAGCAGCCCCGAGTACGTCTCGCTGCCGCTCGACACCCCGGTGAAGCTGAAGGTCACGGCGAAGGCGAAGACCGCGGGCGTGCACAGCGCCATCCTGGAGCTGGACGACAGCAAGACCAAGGGGATCGACCACCAGGTCCTCTCCACGGTCGTCGTCGCGCACGAGCTGAACCACCCCGGTTACGCGTTCAAGTCGTCGAGCTCGGTGCAGCGCAACGGCACCACCTCGTACTTCATCAACGTGCCGCAGGGCGCCAAGACCCTCGAGGTCGCCCTCAGCGCGCTGCGCTCGGGCAGCCAAACCCGGTTCATCGCCCTGCACCCGTACGGGACGCCGGTCGACCCGACCTCCACGGTCAACTGCTACCCGAACTACGAGAACCCGGCCAACACCTGCCGTCCGGACGTGCGGTCCTACAAGGACCCGTACCCCGGCGTGTGGGAGATCGAGGTCGAGTCGCGCCGTACGTCGCCGCTGCTGGACAACCCGTTCAAGCTGGACGTCTCGCTGCTCGGCGCCACCTTCGACCCGGCGGTGCAGACCATCGCCGAGGCGAAGATCGGCGCTCCGGCCGCGGTGAACTGGAAGGTCACCAACGGCGCGGCGGCTCTTGAGGGCAAGCTCAAGGGCGGCTCGCTGGGCTCGGCCAAGGTCGACAAGCCGTCGATCTCCACCGGCCAGACCCGCCAGACCACGGTCACCATCGGTGCGGGCGTCGAGAAGCTCGACTTCGCCATCGGCGGCACGTCGGACGCCAACGCCGACCTCGACCTGTACGTCTTCCGGGGCGCCACGCAGGTCGGCAGCGGCACCAGCGCCGGCTCCGAGGAGAAGGTCAGCCTGACCAACCCGGCCGCCGGTACGTACACGGTCACCGTCGAGGGCTACTCGGTTCCGTCCGGGTCGACCGCCTACGACTACCGCGACGTGTACTACGCGGCTTCGCTCGGCACCCTGAAGGTCGACGCGTCGAAGACCTACAACCTCGCGAACGGCGCCTCGGCGCAGGTCGGCGCCGAGGTCGTGGTCGCCGGTGCGGCGCCCGAGGGCCGGCAGTTCTTCGGTGAGGTCCAGCTGGTCAACGCCCGCGGCACCGCCGCGGGCACCGGCAGCGTCGTGATCGAGAAGGTCACGCCGTAACGGATCATTTCCAACAGGTCGTGATCGACGGCGGGGCGGGCGCTCTTCATGAGCTCCCGCCCCGCCGTGCGTGTTCATCGTCACACCGCGGCGACGGCCGCCGCAGATGTTCCCCCTGGCCCGTCCGGCCGATGCAGAATCTGCGGTCCTCGCGCGGCGAGTCCGCAGGTCGGACAATGGATTGGACAAGGCGGGCCCGGACATACGCATCATGGAGCGGCAAACGGGCCGCGCACACATACAGAGGAGTCCCAGTGAAGGTCGGAATCGTCGGCGCCACCGGTCAGGTCGGCACAGTCATGCTCAAGATCCTGGCCGAGCGGGACTTCCCGGTCGACGAGCTGCGGCTGTTCGCCTCCGCCCGGTCCGCCGGCTCCACGATCGACTGGAAGGGCTCCGGCATCACCGTCGAGGACGCCTCCACGGCCGACTACACCGGCCTGGACATCGTGCTGTTCTCCGCCGGTGGCGCGACCTCCAAGGCGCTGGCCGAGAAGGTCGCCGCCCAGGGCGCCGTGGTGATCGACAACTCCTCCGCCTGGCGCAAGGACCCCGAGGTCCCCCTCGTCGTGTCCGAGGTCAACCCGCACGCGGCCCGCGTCCGGCCCAAGGGGATCATCGCCAACCCGAACTGCACCACGATGGCCGCCATGCCCGTGCTGCGCCCGCTGCACGCCGAGGCCGGCCTCGAAGCGCTGACCGTCGCCACCTACCAGGCCGTCTCCGGCTCCGGCGTGGCCGGCGTCGCCGAGCTGCACGGCCAGGCGTCCGAGGTCGTCGCCGAGGCCGAGAAGCTGGCCCACGACGGCGAGGCCGTGGACTTCCCCGAGCCGGCCGTCTACAAGCGCCCGATCGCCTTCAACGTGCTGCCGCTGGCGGGCTCGATCGTGGACGACGGTTCGTTCGAGACGGACGAGGAGCAGAAGCTCCGCAACGAGTCCCGCAAGATCCTGGAGATCCCGGAGCTGAAGGTCTCCGGCACCTGCGTCCGGGTCCCGGTCTTCTCCGGCCACTCGCTCCAGATCAACGCCCGCTTCGCCCGCCCGATCGGCGTCGAGCGCGCCTTGGAGCTGCTGAAGGACGCCGAGGGCGTCGAGCTCTCGGAGATCCCGACCCCGCTCCAGGCGGCGGGCAAGGACGCCTCCTTCGTGGGCCGCATCCGGGTCGACGAGACCGTCGACAACGGCCTCGCGCTCTTCGTCTCCAACGACAACCTCCGCAAGGGCGCGGCGCTGAACGCCGTCCAGATCGCGGAGCTGGTGGCGGCCGAGCTGAAGGGCTGACGCGCGACCCTTGTATGCGCACGCGTACGGGAAGGGGCGGCCACCGGGCACACCGGCGGCCGCCCCTTTCGCGTGCCTGCCTCAGGGCCGCCGCACCTCAAAGTGGAAACACCCGTACTCCACCGCCCGTACGTGCACCAACGCCACCTCCGGGTCCGCGAACGACTCGTCGAACTCCGCGTCGAAGCCCCTCTCCGCCTGGGCCGGGACCTCCAGCAGCCGACCGCCGACGATGTGCCCGCGCGCGTCGTAGCGGCGCACCGTGCGTAGGGCGCCGGGACGCGAGAAGGGGTAGCCCTGGCGCGCCGGGTCCGGGCCCGCGCACTCCTCGGCGTGGATGAAGACGGGGCCCTGCTCGTCGTACGCCCCCGGGGCCGCCCCGGACCCGGCCGCCCAGCGGCGCAGCGGGGCGTAGGAGACCAGGGCGATGCGCTCCCCCGGTTCGCTGCCGCGCAGGCAGCAGCGGAGGGGAGCGCCGGCCCCCGTCTCCGTGTAGGGGGCGCAGGGGCGGCCCGCGTCGTCCGTGGCGCGGAGTTCGGCGAGGGCGGCGGCGGCGATGGCGCGGGGCTCGTATCCGGTGGTCACGCGGGGCTCGTATCCGGTCATGGTTCGAGCCTCTCCCTCTGAGCCGTCCGCGTCCGGCGGAAAACGGACATCGCGCTGAGAGCGCGCCCCATGGAAGGATGGCGGAAACGCCGCATATCAAGTCGCACACCTAGGAGATGACCGCGTGCCTGGCACGAATCTGACCCGCGAAGAGGCACAGGAGCGGGCGCGCCTGCTGACCGTGGACGCGTACGAGATCGATCTCGACCTCTCCGGAGCGCAGGAGGGCGGCACCTACAGGTCCGTGACCACCGTGCGCTTCGACTCCGCGGAGGCCGGAGCGGAGACCTTCATCGACCTGGTCGCCCCGGCCGTCCACGAGGCCGTGCTCAACGGCGAGGCGCTGGACGTCGCCGCCGTGTTCCGTGACTCCCGGATCGCCCTGGCCGGGCTGCGCGAGGGCGCCAACGAGCTGAAGGTCGTCGCCGACTGCGCGTACACCAACACCGGTGAGGGCCTGCACCGGTTCGTCGACCCGGTCGACGAGCAGGCTTATCTGTACACCCAGTTCGAGGTGCCGGACGCCCGCCGCGTCTTCGCCTCCTTCGAGCAGCCGGACCTGAAGGCCACGTTCCAGTTCACCGTGCAGGCCCCCGCCGGCTGGACGGTCATCTCGAACTCGCCGACGCCCAAGCCGAAGGACGACGTCTGGACGTTCGAGCCGACGCCGCGCATCTCCACGTACATCACGGCCCTCATCGTCGGGCCGTACCACTCGGTGCACAGCAGCTACGAGAAGGACGGCCAGTCCGTCCCGCTCGGCATCTACTGCCGCCCCTCGCTCGCGGAGTACCTGGACGCGGAGGACATCTTCGCCGTCACCCGGCAGGGCTTCGAGTGGTTCCAGGAGAAGTTCGACTACGCGTACCCGTTCGCCAAGTACGACCAGCTCTTCGTCCCGGAGTTCAACGCGGGCGCGATGGAGAACGCGGGCGCGGTCACCATCCGCGACCAGTACGTCTTCCGCTCCAAGGTGACGGACGCGGCGTACGAGGTGCGGGCCGAGACGATTCTGCACGAGCTGGCCCACATGTGGTTCGGCGACCTCGTCACGATGGAGTGGTGGAACGACCTCTGGCTGAACGAGTCGTTCGCCACCTACACCTCGATCGCCTGCCAGGCGGACGCCGAGGGTTCCCAGTGGCCGCACTCCTGGACCACGTTCGCCAACTCCATGAAGACCTGGGCCTACCGGCAGGACCAGCTGCCCTCCACGCACCCGATCATGGCGGACATCGGGGACCTGGAGGACGTCCTCGTCAACTTCGACGGGATCACGTACGCCAAGGGCGCCTCGGTGCTCAAGCAGCTCGTGGCGTACGTCGGCAAGGACGCGTTCTTCCAGGGCGTGCAGGCGTACTTCAAGGCGCACGCCTTCGGCAACACCCGCCTGAGCGACCTGCTGGGCGCGCTGGAGAAGACCTCCGGCCGTGACCTGAAGACCTGGTCGAAGGCGTGGCTGGAGACGGCGGGCATCAACATCCTGCGCCCGGAGATCGAGACCGACGAGAACGGTCACGTCACCTCCTTCACCGTCCTCCAGGAGGCCCCGGCGCTGCCCGCCGGAGCCAAGGGCGAGCCGACACTGCGCCCGCACCGGATCGCGGTCGGCGCTTACGACCTCGACGAGAGGGGCAAGCTCGTCCGGACGGGCCGGATCGAGCTCGACGTCGACGGCGAGCGCACCACCGTGCCGGATCTGGTGGGCAAGGCCCGCCCGGCCGTCATCCTGCTCAACGACGACGACCTGTCGTACGCGAAGGTCCGCCTCGACGAGGAGTCGCTGCGGGTCGTCACCGAGCACCTGGGCGACTTCACCGAGTCGCTCCCGCGCGCCCTGTGCTGGGCCTCCGCCTGGGACATGACGCGCGACGGCGAGCTGGCGACCCGCGACTACCTCTCGCTGGTGCTCTCCGGCATCGGCAAGGAGTCGGACATCGGCGTCGTCCAGTCGCTGCACCGTCAGCTGAAGCTGGCCCTGGACCTGTACGCGGCGCCTGAGGCCCGTCAGGCCGCGCTCAACCAGTGGACGGAGGCGACACTGGCGCACCTGCGTGCGGCGGAGCCGGGCAGCGACCACCAGCTGGCGTGGGCCCGTGCCTTCGCGGCGACGGCCCGCAACCCGCAGCAGCTGGACCTGCTCCAGTCGCTGCTGGACGGTACGGAGGCCATCGAGGGCCTGACCGTCGACACCGAGCTGCGCTGGTCGTTCGTGCAGCGGCTGGCAGCCGTCGGCCTGCTGGACGAGGAAGAGATCGCCGCCGAGTACGAGCGCGACAGGACGGCGGCGGGCGAGCGCCACGCGGCCACCGCTCGGGCCTCGCAGCCCTCCGAGGAGGCCAAGGCCCAGGCGTGGGCCTCGGTCGTGGACTCCGGCGAGCTGCCCAACTCGCTCCAGGAGGCGGTCATCAGCGGCTTCGTCCAGTCGGACCAGCGTGAGCTGCTGGCCCCGTACACGGAGAAGTACTTCGCCTCGGTGAAGGAGGTCTCGGACTCCCGCAGCCACGAGATGGCCCAGCAGATCATCGTGGGCCTCTACCCGGCCCTCCAGGTCTCCCAGGAGACCCTGGACGCCACGGACGCGTGGCTGGCCTCGGCCGAGCCGAGTGCGGCCCTGCGCCGGCTGATGTCGGAGTCGCGGTCGGGCGTGGAGCGCGCCCTGAAGGCCCAGGCGGCGGACGCGGCGGCGGCCACCGCGTAGTCCGTGCGGGTGCGGTCCTGGGGGCGTCCTCTTCGCTACGGCGGCGGGGGCGCCCCCTTGGCGTACGCCCGCGTGCAGGCACGTACCCGGCGGCCTGGCGTGGGAGACGTACGCCCTACGCGACCGGCGGGTCGATGCCCGGCTTCGCCGCTGTGCCGCTCGCGCCGGTTCAGACGCTGCGGTTCTCCGCGTACGCCGCCTGGACCGCGGGCCGTTGGAAACCGCCCGGCGGGCGGGCACAGGCGCGCAGCCGTCCGCCGGGCGGGATCTGGGGGGGGTGAACTACGCGCCCGACTCCTCGTAGCGGCGGGTGAGCTCGGCCGTGCCGGACTCCGTGAAGCCGCCGTGCAGCCGCATCCGGGCCACCCCGCCGTCGGGGAAGGCGTCGAGGCGGACGTGGGTGACGACGGCCTGGGCACGCAGCACGAAGCGGTGCAGGGTGTCGGGCTGGAGGCGGGTGCGCGGGATGATCTCGAACCACTCGCCGGTGTCGCCGTTGCGGCCCTGCAGGGCGACCCAGCCGGCTGAGTTGCCCTTGAGGTAGGCGGTGTCGATCTCGACCGCGCGGACCGCGCCCTGGGCGGGGAGGCGGAAGCGGACCCAGTCGTTGGTGTCGCGGACCCGGCGACGGCGGTTCTCCCAGCCGTCGTCCATCTTGCGGGAGGTGCCCGGCAGGATGATCTGGGTGGGCGAGGAGTAGAAGCGGTCGGAGGCGTCCTCGTACGTTCCGCCGTTGAGCACCGAGATCAGGTCGACCGTGCCGAGCGCGGCGATCCAGGCCGGGTCGGGGACGACCTCGCCGTGGACGCGCAGGCGGGCTATGCCGCCGTCGGGGTGCTGGCGAAGGCGCAGGTGGGTGTAGCGGCGGCCGCCGGTGATCTCGAAGGCGTTGGCCGCGTGACCGCGTACGGGGGTGGGCGGGAGGATCTCCTCCCACTTCACGTCGTCGGCGAGCAGCTCCTCGGGGCTCGGGGCACCTTCGACGGCGGTGGCCTGCACCGATACGCGCTGGGGGTAGTTGCCGCGGAAGTGGGCGGTGTCCACGATCAGGCCGCGCACGATGCCGGGGGCGCCGAGGCGGACGATCGCCCAGTCGTGGTCCTCGGGGGCCGGGAAGGGGTGGGAGGCGTCGGCGCCACGGCGGCGGCGGGTCTCCCAGCCGTCCATGATCTTGCCCTTGTGGCCGAAGTGCTCGGGGTCGAAGACGGCGCGCTCGCGCAGGAGGAGGTTCTCGCGCTCGGCGAAGAACTCGTCGTTGGCGGCGATCACGCCCGCGCCGAGGCGGCGGTCGGCGAGGTCGACCAGCTCGGTGAAGGGGAGGTCGCCCGCCTCGCGGTAGTCGGCGTACGGGTCGCCGCCGCCGTAGGGCGCGGCGTCATTGGCATGGGGATCGGTGCCGGAGTTCTGGAATGCGGTCTCGCTCGCGTCGAAGGTCATGGGTCCACCTTCGCGCCGACGACCCATCAGGTCCATCGAAAGTTTCCGCAGACACTGTTCAGTTCAACTGAACGATACGGCGATGTCCGTGAGCGCCTTGAGCACCCGCGCCACCGCCGGGCCGCTCTCCGCCCCGTGCCGGACCGCCGCCACCACATGGCGGCGCGGCTGATCCGCCTCCAGGACCCGCATCACCACTCCCTCCGGCCGCTGCTCCCGGGAGGCCATCCGGGGGACGAGGGCGATGCCCATGCCCGCCTCGACCAGGGCCAGGATCGCGGTCCAGCCGGCGGCGCTGTGGGCCTGCTCGGGGACGAAGCCCGCCGCCTCGCAGGCGGCCGTGGTGATCTGGGACCAGGGTCCCGAGCCGCCGAAGATCCAGCGGTCTGCGGCCAGGTCGGCAAGGCGCAGCGCGGGCGCGTCGGCCAGTGGGTGGGCGGCCGGGAGCGCCACGTCCAGCGGGTCGGCGAGGAGCGGGAAGAGGGAGAAGCGGGGGTCGCGGGCGGTCGGGGCGTGGGCGGCCAGCGAAAGGGCCAGGTCCACCTCGCCCGCGGTGAGCAGCTCGTACGCCTGGGCCGCCTCGGCCTCCCGTACGCGTACGTCGGGTCCCGGGCGGTCCTCGGCGCGCAGCAGCCTCACGGCGGGGACCACGAGGGCGGGTACGGCGGTGGAGAAGGCGCCGACCCTGACCTCGCCGGCCTCGCCGCGCAGATAGCCGGTGAGTTCGGCGTCGGCCCGCTCCAGCTGGGCGAAGACCGCCTCGGCGTGGCGCAGGACGAGGTGGGCGGCGTCCGTGAGGCGGACACGGCGGCCCTGGGGCTCCAGGAGCTCCACGCCGAGCTGTTTGGCCAGGTTGGTGAGCTGCTGGGAGACGGCGGAGGGGGTCATCAGGAGCGCATCGGCGGTAGCCGTGACCGTGCCGCGGTCGCGCAGGGTGCGCAGGATGCGGAGCTTCTTGACGTCCCACTCGGTCATGACCGCAACCTACCGGGGCCCTGTCCCGTGCCGGACGTACGGATGCGCCGCGCGGTAGCTCCTACCGGCGGCGCGTCCTTCGTGCGGGTGCGGGTCAGACCTGCTTCTTGGACTTGTCCAGGACCATGACCAGGGCCGTGATCAACAGGAACAGGCCGATGGGCGCGATGACGTAGAGACCGATGGTCTCCATCGCGCTGAGGCCCGGACCCGGGTCGTCACCGTCGTCGGGCGTGTACGCCAGAGCCGGGGCCGACATGAGCAGCATCATCAGCGTCGTCCCGGCCGCAACGACGCCGGCGCGCATAGCGTTCTTCTTGTCCACGGTGCCAACGTAGCGAACGCCTAGTCGGGGCGCTCGCCCGGGGGTGCCGTACGGGCCTGCGCGGGCCGCAGGACCTCCATCAGGCCGTGCAGCCGGGGCGAGGCGGCGATCTCCTCCAGGCTGACGGGATGGCCCTCCGGGTCGGCGATGGGCAGCCGCCAGTTGGGGTACTGGTCCCAGGTGCCGGGGAGGTTCTGCGGGCGGCGGTCGCCCACCGTGTCGGGGAGCCACACTCCCGCCATCCGGGCGGGGGTGGCGAGCAGGAAGCGGTGGACCGCGCGGACGGCCGCCTCCTCGTTGCCGTCACCCTCGGGGAGCATCCGCAACCGGGCGAGGAGGGCCAGCCATTCCGCCGTACCGGTCACGTCCTCGGTGAGCTCCTCCTCCAGGGGGCGGGTGAGCAGGCCCAGCCGGTGGCGGAGCGTCACATGGTCGCCGGTCAGCCGGGCGGCGGTGGAGGGCAGGTCGTGGGTGGTGGCGGTGGCGAGGCAGTCGCGCCGCCACTCCCCGGGGGCCAGCGGGCGGCCGTCACCGTCCCAGTCGCGCTCGAACCAGAGCACGGAGGTGCCGAGCACCCCGCGCCGGGCGAGCGCCTCGCGGACGCCGGGCTCGACGGTGCCGAGGTCCTCGCCGACGACGACACAGCCGGCCCGGTGGGCCTCCAGGACGAGGACGCCGAGCATCGCCTCGGCGTCGTACGCGACGTACGCACCGTCGGTGGGCGGGCGGCCCTCCGGCACCCACCAGAGCCGGAAGAGGCCCATGACGTGGTCGATGCGCAGGGCGCCCGCGTGGGCCAGGAGGCCGCGCAGCAGACCCCGGAAGGCGGCGTAACCGGTGGCGGCGAGGGCGTCGGG
Organism: Streptomyces sp. NPDC006261; assembly: GCF_040613515.1. NCBI lineage: Bacteria > Bacillati > Actinomycetota > Actinomycetes > Kitasatosporales > Streptomycetaceae > Streptomyces > Streptomyces sp. NPDC006261. The sequence continues at coordinate 60,808 of NZ_JBEXSI010000018.1, read as the reverse complement.
GCGCCAGGGCGGCAGGCCCCAGTCCTGGCCGCGCGCGTTGAAGGCGTCCGGGGGCGCGCCGACGGACATGCCGTGGGCGAAGGCGTCCTGCTGGGCCCAGGTGTCGGCCCCCGCCGGGTGCACTCCGACGGCCAGGTCGTGGACGATCCCGATCTCCATCCCGGCGTCCTCGGCGGCCCGCTGGGCGTCGGCGAGCTGGGTGGCGGTCAGCCAGGCGAGGCGGCAGTGGAGGTCGACCCGGTCCAGCAGCTGGGAGCGGGCGCGGGCGGTCGCCGGGGAGCGGGGGTCGCGCAGGGGCCCGGGCCAGCTGTGCCAGTCGGGCCCGTGCGCCTCGGCGAGCGCGCACCACAGGGCGTGGTCCTCCAGCGCCTGGCCCTGCTCGGCGAGGAAGTCGCAGTAGGCGGCGCGGCGGCCGGGGGTGAGGGGCACCTGGGCGACCAGCTCCAGGGCCTGCCTCTTCAGCTCCCAGACGGCGTCACGGTCGATCAGGGCGCCCTTGTTGAGCACGGCCTCACTCAGGGCGGCGGCGTCCTGGCGGAGGTCGTCCAGGGTGGCCCGGTCGCGGACGTGCCCGTATTCCGGGATCGATTCGACGTGCAGGTGCACGGGATCGGGGAAGCGGCGTGAGGAGGGGCGGTAGGGGGACGGGTCGGTGGGCTTCCCGGGAACCGCCGCGTGCAGCGGGTTGACCTGGACGAACCCCGAGCCGAGGGTGCGCCCGGCCCAGGCGGCGAGGTCGGCCAGGTCGCCGAGGTCGCCCATGCCCCAGGAGCGGGCGGAGAGCAGGGAGTAGAGCTGGACCAGGAAGCCGTGGGTGCGCTCGGGCGGCTGCGGGGTCCGGGCCGGGGCGACGACCAGGATGGCGGTGGCCTCGTGGTGCTCGGGCGTACGGACGTGGAGGCGGTGGACGCCGTACGGGGGCTGGGTCCAGCCGGGCGGGGGCTCGGCCGGGTCCGGGACGCCGTCTGCGGCCCCCGGGACCTTCCAGGACGCGGCGGCCTCCGGCACCTCCCAGGAGGTGGCGGGTGCGGGGGGCCGACCCGCCGGCTCCGGCTCGACCGTGACGGTCGAGCCGGGCGGCAGCGCGGTCAGCGCGGGCGGCAGCGGCTCACCGGCCCAGACCACCACGGTCGGCGGCAGCAGGCGCGAGCGGGACTCCGCGGCGGCGAGTGACCTCCGTACGTCCTCCGGGGTGCCGGCGTCCACGCCCAGCGCGGCGAGCACGGCGATGACCGTGTCGTCGGGGACGGACACCGTGACATCCGGGGACGGGGAGTAGGAGGTGGCGACACCGTGCAGTGCGGCGAGCCGGGACAAGCCCATTCAGACTCCTGGGAACTCCATGCCCCCTGCGGTGCCGGGTGCGGTCGGCTCGCTGGTCAGAGGGGCGACGGCGGCGAGCGGAGGCTCGCTCGTGAGCGGGGTGGCATCGGCGAGCGGGGGCTCGCTGGTCAGCGGTGCGGCGTCGGGATACGAGGATTCACCGAGCAGGAGGGAGACATCGGCGAGCGGCGGCCCGCTGATCAGGTGGGCGACATCGGCGAGGGGAAGTCCGCTGGTGAGCGGTGCGGGATCGGCTTGGGCGGGTACCTGTTTGGAGAGGGCGGAGAGCAGGAGCTGCGCGGATGCGGGCATGGGTGGCCTCCTGGCCATGGACAACAGGACACAGCAGGCCTACCCAGGCCTCGCGTACGCAGACCTGGACGTGACGTAGGCGTTATGTCCAGGCAGGTACCACGTACGCATCAGAACAACGAGCCAACGTGCCGTGGGTCACATTCCGTTCCCCCGTGCGGCAGGTATGGGCCGTTTTCAGCCATTCCCGTCAGCCACAGCCGTCCCATCAAGCCCGAAGGTGTCACTATTCCCGGCAAATCCGACAGAACAGCCACGCGCATTGACACCCTCGCGCACGGGTGGTGGGCTCGGACCCCACTCAGGCCTTTCGAGGGAGCGCGACGTGCGGTTCGGGCGCAGAAAGCAGGCCACGGCCGTCGCCGTCGCCGTGATCGGTGGGCTGCTGAGCCCCTTCGCACCGGCCGCGACCGCCGCCCCTGCCGACCCCGGCAAACCCCCCGCCACCTCGCCCGACCGTGCCGACAGCGCACAGCCGCCCGCCGTGTGGCCCCGGCCGCAGAGCATCAAGGCCACCGGCCCGGCCGTGCCGCTCGGCCGTGAGGCCACCGTCGTCGTCGCGCCGGACTCCGATCCGTACGCCGTGGAGGAGCTCCGCTCCTTGCTGGGTACCGCCGGTGTCACGACCCTGCACGAGAGCCTGCCCGGACGCGGGCCCCTCATCCGGATCGGCGGCCCGGGCGCCGGGGAGGCGCTGCGGGCGCTGCGCGCACCCGACCGCGCCGACCTGCCCACCGGCGGCTACCGGATCGCCTCCGGCCAGGTCGCCGGCCGCGCCACCGTGGCCCTGGACGGGCTCGGCGAGGACGGCCTGTTCCATGCGGTCCAGACCCTGCGGCAGCTGGTGAGCGGCGGTTCGGTGGCCGGTGTCGTGGTGCGGGACTGGCCGGGGACGTCCGTACGCGGCATGGCCGAGGGGTTCTACGGACAGCCCTGGACCCAGGAGGAGCGGCTCGCACAGCTCGCCTTCATGGGCCGCACCAAGCAGAACCGGTACCTCTACGCGGCGGGCGACGACCCCTACCGGCTGGCCCGCTGGCGCGAGCCGTACCCGGCCCGGCAGCGCGCCGACTTCCGGGCGCTGGCGCAGAAGGCCGAGGCCGAGCATGTGACGCTCGGCTGGGCGGTCTCGCCGGGGCAGGCCATGTGCATGGCCTCCGACCAGGACGTCCGCGCGCTGACGAAGAAGATCGACGCGATGTGGGCGCTGGGCGTGCGGGTCTTCCAGCTCCAGTTCCAGGACGTCAGCTACAGCGAGTGGCACTGCGACCTGGACGCCGAAACGTTCGGCAGCGGCTCCGAGGCGGCGGCTCGCGCGCAAGCCCGGGTGGCCGGGGCCGTCGCCCGGCACCTGGAGGAGCGCCACCCCGACGCGGCGCCGCTGTCGGTGCTGCCGACGGAGTTCTACCAGGACGGCGCGACCGACTACCGCACGGCGCTCGCCGCCGAGCTGGACGGGCGGGTCCAGGTGGCCTGGACGGGCGTCGGGGTCGTACCGAAGAAGATCACCGGACGTGAGCTGGCCGGGGCGCGGGCCGCGTTCCGCCATCCGCTGGTGACGATGGACAACTACCCGGTCAACGACTACGCCCAGGACCGGATCTTCCTGGGGCCGTACACCGGCCGGGACCCGGCGGTGGCGAGCGGTTCGGCGGCGCTGCTGGCCAACGCGATGGAGCAGGCGTCCGCCTCGCGCATCCCGCTCTTCACCGCCGCCGACTTCGCCTGGAACCCGAAGGGATACCGGGCGGACGAGTCCTGGCAGGCGGCCATCGACGATCTGGCGGGCGGGGACGCGGGGGCCCGGGAGGCGCTGCGGGCGCTCGCGGGCAACAGCGCGGACTCGGTGCTCGGCTCGGCGGAGTCCGCCTACCTGCAGCCCCTGTTCGCCGCGTTCTGGCAGTCCCGGGCGGCCGCCGCTCCGGTACGGGACCGGGCGGCGCGCGAGCTGCGGGCGGCCTTCACCGCGATGCGGCAGGCCCCCGACCGGCTCGCCACCCCCGCCGAAGGGCGCCTCGCCGACGAGGTGCGCCCGTGGACCGAGCAGCTGGCCCGCTACGGCCACGCCGGTGAGCTCGTCCTGGACCTGCTCCAGGCCCAGGCGGCCGGCGACGGGGCGGGCGCCTGGCGGGACCGGCTGGCCCTGGAGCCGCTGCGGCAGGAGATCGCGGCGGCCAGGGCCACGGTCGGCAAGGGGGTGCTCGACCCCTTCCTGGACCGGGCCGAGAAGACCGCCGACGGCTGGAACGGGGTCGACCGGTCCAGCGGCAGGGTCACCAAGGACACCCACAGCTACACGGTCCGCCTGGACCGGACCCGCCCGGTGGAAGCCGTGACGGCGCTCGCCGAGCCCGGATCCGGCCTGACCGGCGCGGTCGTCGAGGCCCATGTGCCGGGCGAGGGGTGGCGGGCGCTGGGGCAGCTGTCCCCGACCGGCTGGACCCAGACCGCCGCGAAGGGGCTGCGCGCCGACGCCGTACGGGTCACCGTGCCCGAGGCGGCCCGGACCACGCCCCCGTCGTACCTGAGCCCCAGCCTGCCGCCGGCCCCCGCGATCCCGGCGGGGACCCCGCGGCTGCGTGCCCTGGTGCCGTGGTTCGGGGACGAGCCGGACGCCGTGCTCGACCTGGCGCACGGCGAGACGGACGCGGAGATCGGCGGCGGGCCGAAGCGGGTGGCGGCGCGGCTGGCCGGGCGGCGTCCGGCCGAGGTGAAGGGCGCGCTGACCGCGAAGGCACCCAAGGGCATCGAGGTGCGGGTCCCGAAGCAGACGACCGTGCCGCGTGGATCCCGTACGGAGGTGCCCGTGGACATCACCGTTCCGGCGGACACCCCGGCAGGTGAGTACGAGGTCCCGCTGACCTTCGGCGGCCAGGAGTCCACGCTGACCGTGCGGGCCTTCCCGCGTACGGGCGGCCCGGATCTGGCGCGTACGGCCACGGCCTCCTCCTCCGCCGACGAGACCCCGGACTTCCCCGCGTCCGCCGCGTCGGACGGCGACCCGGAGACCCGGTGGTCCTCGCCCGCGGAGGACGGGGCGTGGTGGCAGGCCGAACTCCCGCAGCCGGTGCGGCTGGGGCAGGTGGTGCTGTCATGGCAGGACGCGTACGCCTCCGGCTACCGCATACAGGTCTCCGCCGACGGCCGCACCTGGCGCACCGCGGCGACCGTCCGGGAGGGCCGGGGCGGGCGCGAGTCGGTGCGGATGGACGCGAAGGACACCCGGTTCATCCGGGTGCAGGGCGACGCCCGGGCGACGCAGTACGGCTACTCGCTGTGGTCGGTTGAGGCGTACGCGGTCGCGGAGCAGGCCTCCCCACGTGGGGACACGGAGTAGGCCTCCCCACGTGGGGACACGGAGTAGGCCTCCCCACGTGGGGACACGGAGTAGGCCTCCCCACGTGGGAACACGTAGTAGGCGCCTCCTCACGTGGGGACGGCAGAAGCCCGGTCTCAGGCGGAGACGCCGTCGATCCGGGCCATCACGTCGTCCGCGCCGAACGGTTGCAAGTACGGCAGCCAGCGCGGGTCGCGGTGTCCGGTCCCGATGATCCGCCAGGCCAGGCCGGTCGGCGGGGCGGGCGGGTGGCGCAGCCGCCAGCCGAGCTCGGGGAGGTGGCGGTCGGCCTTCACGTGGTTGCAGCGGCGGCAGGCCGCCACCACGTTGTCCCACGCGTGCTGTCCACCGCGGCTGCGTGGAATGACGTGGTCGACGCTGGTGGCGGCGGCCCCGCAGTACATGCAGCGTCCCCCGTCCCGGGCGAAGAGCGCCCGGCGCGTCAGGGGAACGGGCCCCCGGTAGGGGACCCGGACGAAACGCTTGAGCCGGACCACGCTGGGCGCGGGCACGGCGCGGGTGGCACTGTGCAGGAAGGCGCCGGTCTCCTCGAGGCAGATCGCCTTGTTCTCGAGGACGAGGACGAGCGCGCGGCGGAGCGGTACGACGCCGAGCGGCTCGTACGACGCGTTGAGAACCAGGACGTGCGGCACGGTGGATGCCTCCTTGTACGCCGGCGGCGCGTGGCTCGCGCCGGGACGATCCGATCTCAGTCTCTCCTCATGCCTGGTCGAAGCGCCACCACGTAGGGGTAACGGGCCGGGAGGATTTTTCTCACCCTCCGGCGGGCGGGCGCCCGCCCCACTCCGGAGAGGTGTCTCACCAGGGCGGCCGTACGGACTGTGCGATCGGCCACAGCACACGTATCCCCGGTGAGACCTGTCTCTCCTCCGAAGACGGCAACGATCCACTCCCCCGGCTTCGTTAGTGTTATCGGTCAACCGTCGTCCCTCTGGAGGTCCTCACCGTGCACCTGTCCGTCCTGTTGGCCGCAGCCCCGTCACCCGAGCCGGGCGGCTCGCTGGAGGAAGCCGCCGAGCAGGCCGGGAACGCCGCGGGGTGGGTCGAGGAGAACTGGTCCACCTGGCTGAGCACCGGTCTGCGGATCCTGCTGATCGTGGCCGTCGCGGTCACGCTGCGCTACCTGATCCGGCGTGCCCTGACCAACCTCATCGACCGGATGAACCGCAGCGCCCAGGCGGTGGAGGGCACGGCGCTGGGCGGTCTCCTGGTGAACGCGGAGCGAAGACGCCAGCGCTCGGAGGCGATCGGCTCGGTCCTGCGGTCGGTGGCCTCCTTCATGATCATGGGAACGGCCGCCCTGATGGTCCTGGGCGCCTTCAAGATCAACCTGGCCCCTCTCCTCGCCTCCGCGGGTGTCGCGGGTGTGGCGCTCGGCTTCGGCGCCCGCAACCTGGTCACGGACTTCCTCTCAGGCGTCTTCATGATCCTGGAGGACCAGTACGGGGTCGGGGACACGATCGACGCGGGTGTGGCCTCCGGTGAGGTCATCGAGGTGGGCCTGCGGGTCACCAAGCTGCGCGGCGACAACGGCGAGATCTGGTACGTCCGCAACGGCGAGGTGAAGCGGATCGGCAACCTCAGTCAGGGCTGGTCCACGGCCGGGGTCGACGTCACGGTGCGCCCGACGGAGAAGCTGGAGCACGTCCGCGAGGCGATCACCACGGCCGCCGAGACCATGACGAAGGAAGAGCCCTGGTCGGAGCGGCTGTGGGGCCCGGTGGAGGTGCTCGGGCTGGACGCGGTCCTGCTGGACTCCATGACGGTCAGGGTCACCGCGAAGACGATGCCGGGCAAGTCGGTGGGCGTGGAGCGCGAGCTGCGCTGGCGCGTCAAGCAGGCCTTGGACGACGCGGGCATCTCGATGATCGGCGCGGTGCCGCTCCAGACGCGGACCGAGTCCACGGCGGACCCGACGGCTGCGATGGCGGCCCCCTCGGCGTACGCCTCGGCGACCTCCCCGCAGTCACTGGCGGCGACGCCGATACCGCCGCCGACCAGCCTGAGCAAGTAGACCCTTGCCGTCACGCCCCCGGCCGCCCCTGGAATCCAGGCAGGCGGCCGGGGGCGTTCGCGTACCACTCCGTCCGAGGTAACGCTTTGATTGCCGGACGGGCGGTCCCCATTGACGCCCCGGCAACCCGCGTCTTACGGTCTCCCGGAATAGGAAACTTTCCTAACAGAGTCGACGAGGGTGGGCATCCACGATGACGGGAACCACACCGGGCACCCCCCGGGTGCTGCGGGCCATGAACGACCGGGCCGCCCTCGATCTGCTGCTGGAACACGGCCCCCTCTCCCGGACCCGGATCGGCAAGCTGACCGGCCTGTCCAAGCCCACCGCCTCCCAGCTCCTGGCCCGGCTGGAGGCCGCCGGGCTGGTCGTCGCCACCGGGACCAGTGAGGGGCGGCCGGGGCCCAACGCGCAGCTGTACACCGTGAACGCGCGCGCCGCCCATGTGGCCGGGCTCGATGTGAACGAGCGGCGCGTCATCGCCGCCGTCGCGGACGTGACCGGGGCGAGCGTCGGGGAGTTCGAGCTCGCGACCCCGGGGCGCCGCGCCGCCGGCGTGGTGCGCCAGGTCGCCGACGCGCTGGACGGGGCGGTCAAGGAGGCCGGCCTCACCCGCGCCGACATCCACCGGGTCGTCATCGGCACCCCGGGCGCCTTCGACCCGGGCACCGGGCGGCTGCGGTACGCCTCGCACCTGCCCGGCTGGCACTCCCCCACCCTCCTGGACGAGCTGGCCGCGTTCCTGCCGATGCCGGTGGAGTACGAGAACGACGTCAACCTGGTCGCCGTGGCCGAGCAGCGCCTGGGCGCGGCCCGCGGCCACGAGGACTTCGTGCTGCTGTGGAACGAGGAGGGGCTCGGCGCCGCCCTCGTCATCAACGGGCGCCTGCACCGCGGCTTCACCGGCGGCGCGGGCGAGGTCGGCTTCCTGCCGGTGCCCGGAACCCCCCTCGTACGCCAGGTCGTCAAGGCCAACAGCGGCGGCTTCCAGGAGCTGGCGGGCGCCCAGGCGGTGCCCCGGATCGCCAAGGCGCTCGGCATCGACCCTCCGCAGCAGCCGTACGCCAAGGCCGCCGCGATCCTGCTGGAGCGGGCGGCCGCCGCGTACGAGCAGGACGAGGCGCTGACCGAGCTTCTCCGCCAGTACGCGCACCGGCTCGCCACCGGCCTCGCTTCCGTCACCGCCGTCCTTGACCCGGGGCTGATCGTGCTCTCCGGCGGCGCGGTCGCCGCGGGCGGCGAGGTCCTGCGCTCCCTGATCCAGTCCGAGCTGGCCGAACTGGCCGCCTCCCGGCCCCGCCTGGTCGTCGGCGAGATCGACCGCACCCCCGTCCTGCGCGGCGCCCTGGAGAGGGCGCTCGCCGACACCCGCGACGAAGTGTTCGACACCTCGCGCTGAGCCCGTCTCTTTCCCGTCCCTGCCGCTCACCCCCGTCCCTGCCGTCTGCTTCTCTTCCCCGTCCCTGGGAGCTTTGTCATGCGCACAAGCCGTCTCACCACCACCGCTGTCGCCGTCGCCGCGATATCGGTGCTCGCCACCGCGTGTACCGGCCAGTCCGAGGCCGGGGCCACCGACGACCCGAAGGCGAAGACCACGATCAACTTCTGGCACGGCTGGAGCTCGCCCGCCGAGGTCAAGGCCGTTCAGGACAACATCGACCGGTTCGAGAAGGCCCACCCGAACATCACGGTGAAGGTCTCCGGCAACATCAACGACGACAAGCTCAACCAGGCGCTGCGCGCGGGCGGTTCGAACGGGCCCGACGTGGTCTCCTCCTTCACCACCGCCAATGTCGGCAAGTTCTGCTCGTCCGGCGCCTTCGCCGACCTGAAGCCGTTCATCGAGAAGTCGAAGCTCGACCTGGAGAAGACGTTCCCGAAGGTCCTCCTCGACTACACCCAGTTCGAGGGAGACCGCTGCGCCCTGCCGCTGCTCACGGACGCCTATGGCCTCTACTACAACAAGGACGCCTTCAAGAAGGCGGGTATCACCGCGCCGCCGAAGACGATGTCCGAACTGTCCGGCGCTGCCAAGAAGCTGACCGTGGAGAAGGGCGACACCTACCAGCAGCTCGGCTTCATGCCGAACTTCCACGGTTACGAGACCGTCGCCGACCACTACCTGTCCTCGTGGGACCACACGTACTTCGACGAGAACGGCAAGTCCAACATCGCCAAGGACCCGGCGTTCGCGAAGATGTTCACGTACCAGAAGAAGCTCGTGGAGGACCTCGGCGGCTACGCGAAGCTGGAGAAGTACCGCGGCACCTTCGGTGACGAGTGGGGCGCCAAGCACCCCTTCCACACCGGCCAGGTGGCCATGCAGCTGGACGGCGAGTGGCGACTCGGGATGGCCGAGGACGCCGGGGCCGGTTTCGAGATCGGCGTCGCGCCGATGCCCGTCGCCGACGACGAAGTCGACAGCTACGGCAAGGGGTTCCTCTCCGGCACCATCGTCGGCATCGCCCCGGCCAGCAAGAAGCAGAACGCCGCCTGGGAGCTGGTGAAGTACATGACCAGCGACACGGAGGCGGTCGTCAACTTCGCCAACGGCATCCGCAACGTGCCCTCGACCTTCGAGGCGCTGAAGTCGCCCGACCTGAAGTTCGACCCGCGCTTCAAGACGTTCCTGGACATCGCCCAGCACCCGAAGTCCAGCACCCCGGACGGGGCCGTCAACGGCTCCACGTACCAGCAGACGCTCCAGGACTTCGGCTACCAGTACGAGAAGGGTGCGGTGAAGGACCTCCAGGCCGGCCTGGAGAAGACCGCGAAGCAGATCGACACCGATATCGCCAAGGCCAAGTAGCCGACGATGACGACGCATACTCTCCGCTCCAAGCGCCGCAGGTCGGCGCTGCGGAACGCGGCCTTCATGTCGCCGTGGCTGATCGGGTTCTCGGTCTTCTTCGCGTACCCGATGGTCTCGACGGTCTACTTCTCCTTCACGGAGTACGACGGGTTCGGGGCGCCTGTCCTCAACGGGCTGACGAACTGGACGTACGTCTTCCGCGACTACCCGATGTTCTGGCCGTCGCTGTGGAACACGCTCTGGCTGGTGGTCGTCATGGTCACCTGCCGGGTGGTCTTCGGGCTCGGGATCGGGCTGCTGATCACCAGGATCAAGACGGGGACGGGCGTCTTCCGGACGCTGTTCTACCTGCCGTATCTGGCCCCGCCCGTCGCCGCGACGCTCGCCTTCGTCTTCCTGCTCAACCCCGGCACGGGGCCGGTCAACGCGATCCTCGGGGAACTGGGGCTGCCGACGCCCGGCTGGTTCAACGACGCCACCTGGTCCAAGCCGGCCCTCACCATGCTCGCGGTCTGGGGCATCGGGGACCTGATGGTCATCTTCATGGCCTCGCTGCTGGACGTGCCGGCCGAGCAGTACGAGGCGGCCGAGCTGGACGGCGCCTCCGCCTGGCAGAAGTTCCGCTTCGTGACCCTGCCGAACATCGCGCCGATCGTGCTCTTCGCCGTGGTGACGGGCGTCATCCAGGCGATGCAGTACTACACCCAGCCACTGGTCGCCGGAAAGGTCGCCTCCGGGGTCATCGGGGGCTCGGGACAGTCCTTCGAACCCGGCTATCCCGACAAGTCGACACTCACGCTCCCCCAGCTCGTCTACAACCTCGGCTTCCAGCGCTTCGACTACGGCGCCGCCTGTGTCGTCGCCCTCGTCCTGTTCGCCCTGGCCATGGCCTTCACCGCGCTGCTCATGCGGGGCCGCAACAGCCTGATCCAGGCCGGTGACTGAGCCATGACCCAGACTCTCGGCAAGCCCGCCTCCGCCTCCCCGGCGAAGGTCCCGTCCACGCCCGCCGCGCGCACCGCACGCCGCAAGGCGCTGCTGCACTGGATAGCCGTCCACTCGCTCGGGATCGCCGCCGCGCTCTTCTTCGTGCTGCCGTTCGTCTTCGTGGTGCTCACCTCGCTGATGAACGACCAGCAGGCGCTGACCCGCGACCTCACCCCCAACACCTGGGAGTGGGGCAACTACAGCCAGGTCTTCGAGACGCCCGGCTTCCTTGTCTGGTGGCGCAACACCCTCCTGTACGCGGGACTCGGCACCGTACTCACGGTCGTGTCGTCCATCCCCGTGGCGTACGCGCTGGCGAAGTTCCGCTTCCGGGGCCGCAAGCTGTCGCTGATGCTCGTCATCTCGATGATGATGCTGCCGCCGCAGGTCGTCATCATCCCCATGTACCTGTTCTGGGCGAAGCAGATGGACCTGTCCGGCACCCTGTGGCCGCTGATCATCCCGATGGCCTTCGGTGACGCGTTCTCCATCTTCCTGCTGCGGCAGTTTCTCCTGACCATCCCGAACGAGTACCTGGACGCCGCCAAGGTGGACGGCTGCGGTGAGTTCCGTACGCTGATCAAGGTCGTCCTGCCGATGGCCAAGCCCGGTATCGCGGCCATCGCCCTCTTCCAGTTCTTCGCCGCCTGGAACGACTACTTCGGACCACAGATCTACGCCTCCGAGAACCCGGCCGCCTGGACGCTCAGTTACGGCCTGGAATCCTTCAAGGGCGCACACCACACCGACTGGAACCTGACCATGGCCGCGACCGTTCTGGTCATGGCCCCTGTGATCGCCGTCTTCTTCTTCGCTCAGAAGGCATTCGTCGAGGGCGTCACACTCACCGGAGTGAAGGGCTGACAATGAAGCTCGCAGTAGTTGGTGGCGGGTCCACCTACACCCCTGAACTGATCGACGGCTTCGCCCGGCTGCGGGACACGCTGCCGGTCGAGGAGCTGGTGCTCGTCGACCCGGCGGCCGACCGGCTCGAACTGGTCGGCGGCCTCGCCCGGCGGATCTTCGCCAGGCAGGACCACGCCGGGAAGATCACCACCACCACCGACCTGGACGCGGGCGTGGACGGCGCCGACGCGGTCCTGCTCCAGCTGCGCGTCGGCGGACAGGCCGCGCGGAACAAGGACGAGACCTGGCCGCTGGAGTGCGGCTGCATCGGCCAGGAGACCACCGGCGCCGGCGGCCTCGCCAAGGCCCTGCGCACCGTGCCGGTCGTCCTGGACATCGCCGAGCGGGTGCGCCGCACCAACCCGGACGCCTGGATCATCGACTTCACCAACCCGGTCGGCATCGTCACCCGGGCCCTGCTCCAGGCCGGGCACAAGGCGGTCGGCCTGTGCAACGTGGCGATCGGCTTCCAGCGCAAGTTCGCCCGGCTGCTGGACGTGAGCCCCTCCGAGGTCCACCTGGACCACGTGGGGCTCAACCACCTCACCTGGGAGCTGGGCGTGCGCCTGGGCGGCCCGGACGGCGAGAACGTGCTGCCGAAGCTGCTGGCCGAGCACGGTGACGCGATCGCCGACGACCTGCACATGCCGCGCCAGATCGTGGACCGGCTCGGCGTGGTCCCCTCGTACTACCTGCGCTACTTCTACGCCCACGACGAGGTCGTACGGGAGCTCGGCACCAAGCTGTCCCGGGCCGCCGAGGTCGCGGCGATGGAGAAGGAGCTGCTGGCGATGTACGGCGACCCGACGCTGGACACGAAGCCCGAGCTGCTCGCCAAGCGCGGCGGCGCGTTCTACTCCGAGGCGGCCGTGGACCTCGCGGCCTCCCTGCTGGGCGGCGGCGGTTCGCCGGTCCAGGTGGTGAACACGTACAACGACGGGACGCTGCCGTTCCTCCCGGACGACGCGGTCATCGAGGTGCAGGCCCGGGTCGGCCACGACGGGGCGACCCCGCTGGCCGTGCCCGCGCTGGACCCGCTGTACGCCGGTCTGATCGCCAACGTGACGGCGTACGAGGACCTCGCCCTGGAAGCCGCGCTGCGCGGCGGCCGGGACCGGGTCTTCAAGGCGCTGCTCTCCCATCCGCTGATCGGCCAGTACGACTACGCCGAGCAGCTCACCGACCGGCTGATCGCGCACAACCGGGAGCACCTGGCGTGGGCGTGAACGTCTCGGTCGTCGCCGTCGACGCGGGCAACAGCAAGACCGATGTGGCGTTGATCGGTGAAGACGGAACGGTTCTCTCGAGAGCCCGGGGCGGGGGCTTCCAGCCGCCCTACGTGGGGGTGGAGGCGGCGCTCGACGTGCTGGCCGCGGCACTGGACGAGGCCTTCGCGGCGCTGCCCGGCCCCGTCGGCTCCGTCGGCCATGTCTCCGCGTGCCTGGCCAACGCCGACCTGCCGGTCGAGGAGGCCGAGCTGGCCGAGGCCCTGGAGGCCCGTGGCTGGGGAAGGTCGGTCCAGGTGCGCAACGACACCTTCGCGATCCTGCGCGCGGGGGTGGACGAGCCCCGGGGCGTCGCGGTGGTCTGCGGGGCCGGGATCAACTGCGTGGGCATGGTGCCGGACGGGCGGACGGCCCGCTTCCCCGCGATCGGCCGGATATCCGGTGACTGGGGCGGCGGTGCGGGGCTCGCGGAGGAGGCGTTGTGGTTCGCCGCGCGCGCCGAGGACGGGCGCGGTGAGCCGACCGAGCTGGTCCGTGCGCTGCCGGGGCACTTCGGGCTCGACTCGATGTACGCCCTGATCGAGGCGCTGCACCGGGGCACGATTCCCCTGGCCCGGCGGCACGAGCTGACGCCGGTGCTGTTCGCCACCGCCGTCGCCGGGGACCCGGTGGCGGGCGCGCTGGTGGAGCGGCTGGCGCAGGAGGTGGTGGCGATGGCGTCGGTGGCGCTGACCCGCCTCGGGCTGCTGGAGGAGGAGGCTCCGGTGCTGCTGGGCGGCAGCGTGCTGGCCGCGCGCCATGCGCAGCTGAACGACCGGATCGCCGGACTGCTCTCGGCCCGCGCCCCGAAGGCCGTGGTGCGGGTGGTGTCCGAGCCACCGGTGCTGGGGGCCGCGCTGCTGGGCCTGGACGTCACGGGGGCGGTACCGGAGGTCCACCGGCGGCTGCGGGCGCAGTACGCCTGATCTCCCGGAAGACCGGAACGAGGGGCGTCCTGTCGCGTTCGACGCGGTGGGGCGCCCCCTCCCTCGTTCGGGGGAACGCGGACGGGCGAGGGAACCGATCGCGCGCCCCACACGTGTACCTGATGGGGAGTCCGCAACGCACGGGGATGGCTGGGCGGTCGGGGAGGCTCGGGGCGGATCCGGAGCGGTGTGAAGAGGCCGGCGGGACCGCCGGTTCGCTTATGGGGATGTTTCGGGGCACGTTGCGCCGATCGCCTTGATCGGCCGCGTCCGCCCTGATCGAATGCGTTGACCGGTGCGGGATCCAGGCGTTCGTGATGTGCGGGTCCGTCCCCGCGGCCATACTTCTGGCCGTGCGCCCGCCCCCGATCGGCCGGGGTCCGGGACACCGTCAGTGACCGAGGGGGAGGTCGAGTGACACAGCTGCCGCAGGGCGGCCCGCAGACGCAGCGCGCGCCGGAGCAGGCGCCCGCGCCCGTCGGCCTGCCCGCTCGGCGACCGAGCTCCTGGGCCGTGCAGAGCCGCCGGCTGCGCGCCGTGGCGACGACCGAGCCCGGCCGCCTCCAGATCATCGGGGCCGTGTTGGCGCTGCTGGTCGTGGCGTTCGGAGCGGTGACGGCCCTGGAGATCTCGCACCGCGCCTCCGCCGCCGACGACGTGGTGGGGCGCAGCCAGCCGCTCAGCGCGGACGCGGCGAACATCTACCGCTCGCTCGCCGACGCGGACACGATGGCGGCCAGTGGCTTCCTCGCGGGGGGGCAGGAGCCGAAGGCCGTACAGGACCAGTACCGCAAGGACATCGAGGAAGCGGCCCGGCTGCTGGTGAAGGCGTCGGCGAACACCGACTCCTCGACCAGCTCCTGGCAGGAGATCACCACCCTCAACGAGCTGCTGCCCGTCTACACCGGTCTGATCGAGCGGGCCCGCGCCAACAACCGGCAGGGCCTGCCCCTGGGCGGCGCCTATCTCCGGTACGCCAACCAGAAGATGACCAACGAGCTGCTGCCGGCGGCCGAGCGGCTGTACGCGGCGGAGACGGGCCGGCTCGACCGGGACTCCGCCGACGCCCGGCGGTGGCCCTTCCTCTCACTCACCGCCGGACTCGTGGTGCTGGGTGCGCTGGCGTGGACGCAGCGCCGCAACTACCGCCGCACCAACCGGGTGTTCAACCACGGTCTGCTGGTGGCGACGGCCGCCGCCTCGGTGGTGCTGCTCTGGCTGGCGGTCGGGCACACGGTGGCCCGCACGGAGCTGCGGTCCGCGATGACGCACGGTCAGGCGTCACTCGATGTGCTCAACAACGCGAGGATCAACTCCCTGAAGGCACGCGCCAACGAGAACCTGACGCTGGTCGCGCGCGGCGCCGTGCTGACCGCCGACGGTTCGGCCGACCAGTACGAGACGGACTACACCACGGGTATGAAGGCCCTTCGATCACAGCTGAAGAAGGCCGAACGGCTCGCCGACGACGAGAGCGGCAGGACCCCGGTGGCCAAGGCCGCCAAGAGCGTCACCGAGTGGCAGGACCGCCACCGCAAGGCGCGTGCCACGGACGACAAGGGCGACTACGACGGCGCTCTGAAGCAGATCATCGGGGCGGAGGACTCAACGGGGCAGGCCTTCCAGCAGGTGGACACCGCGCTGCGGACGGCACTCGCCCATGAGCAGGGTGAGTTCACCGCAGCCGCCGAGGACGGGCGCGGAGCGCTGCGCGGCCTGCCGACAGGAGCCGCCGCGCTGGCGGTACTGGGAGCGGTCGCCGCGATCCTCGGGATCAACCGCAGGCTCTCGGAGTACCGGTGAGAGGGGCAGCGATGGCCAGGGCGAGGGCATGGGCACGGCGCTGCACCCCACGGGGCGGGCTGCGCGGCTGGGGCGGCGTGACGGCGATGGCCCTGGCGTGCGTGATCACCGCCGCGCTCACCCTGCTGCCGCTCTCCCAGCACGGCGGGCGGACCTCCGGGGCGGACACGGTGGGCGGTGGGGCGACGGCGACCGTGCCGGTGCGGGCCGAGGTGTGCACCGATCCCGAGGCGAGCCTGCCGCCCTCGTCGGCGGACGGGCCCGGCATCGCGAAGATCAAGGCACGCGGCAAGCTGGTCGCGGGCGTCGACCAGAACAGCTACCGCTGGGGCTACCGCAACCCGTACAGCGGCGAGCTCGAAGGGTTCGACATCGACCTCGTGCGGGCGCTGGCCAAGGACATCCTCGGCGACCCGGACGCGGTGATCTTCCGGGCCATTCCCACCAACCAGCGCATCGCCGCCCTGGAGAGGGACCGGGTCGACGTAGTCGTGCGGACGATGACCATCAACTGCAAGCGGCTGGAGCAGGTCTCCTTCTCCACCGCCTACTTCCGGACCGGGCAGCAGATCCTGGCCCCCAAGGGCTCCCCCATCACGGGGTACGACGATTCGCTGAAGGGCAAGCGAGTCTGCTCCGGCGAGGGCACGACCGCGTACGAGGCGCTGGAGAAGGAGTCGTACGGGGCGATATTCAGGGACGAGTTCGACGGTTCCGAGCGGGACCCGGACCGGCTGACCGTCCCCAACCAGCTGGACTGCCTGGTGCGGCTGCAGCTCGGCGAGGTCGACGCCGTCCTCACGGACAACGCCCTCGGCGCCGGGCAGGCGGCGCAGGACCCGGCGGTGGCCCTCAAGGGCGCGGGACCGTTCACCACCGAGTTCTACGGCGTGGCGGCGAAGAAGGGTGCCGACGATCTGGTGGCCCGGGTCAACAAGGTCCTGGTCGACTATCGCGCGGGCGGGAAGGACAGCGCCTGGATGGTGTCGTACCGCAAGTGGCTGGCGGCCGGACTGCCCGGCATCACGGCGCCGCCGGCCCCGAAGTACCGCAGCGAGTGAACCCGGCGCGCCGGAACACGTACGTACCTGAGGGGACGCGTGCCGGAGTGCACGCGTACCTACCGGAGCAACTGACCCCGTCCGGGCCCATCGGCCCGGCGGCGAGAGCGGAGAGGTGATCGATGGGCGTCGCGGGATCCTTCCCCAGCTTCGCGGGGAGGCCCCCCGGCCCGGTCATGGACCGGGAAGAGGCGGACCGTGCGCTGGCCCGGCTCGGCGCGGAGCACGAGGCCATCGAGACCTCGCTCCTCGCCCTGCAGGACCATGCGGGCCGCCGTCTCCTGGAGGGCGCCGAGCTGACCGGTCTCACCCGGGAGCGCTGGGCCACGACCGAGCAGTCGATCACGCTGCTGTGGGGGTACTTCGACGCCTACGCGGGCGCGCTGGAGGAGGCCAGGGACATACGGGCCCGCCGCCGCTACCCGAGCCGGGAGGATCTGGCCGCCCTGACCGAGCTGCTGCGCGGCGACGCGGTCACCGTGGCCAACCCGGGCGCGGTGCCGCCCTCCCCGGCGACGGGCCCGGCCCGGCTCTCGGAGCGGTTCTCGCTCCAGGAGCTGGTCGCCCGGATGAACGAGCTGTACGCCAGGTCGCTGGACATGGTCGTCGCCTCGGACTCCGTCTGGTCGGCGCTGCCCGCCCGGATCGACCTGCTCGCCGCCGAGCTGCACCGCACCCGTTCGCTGGCCCACTCGGTCGGCGTGCGGCCCGGTGAGCACCCGGCCGGGGACGACCTGGAGGAGATCACCGAGGAGCTCACCACGCTGCGCGTACAGGTGATCTCCGATCCGCTGGCGTTCTGGCTGCCGGGCCCCGGCAGCGCCGCGCCCGGCGGGGGACGCCCGGACACCTCCCGCTACGACCGGGCGGCCCGCGCCCTGGAGGACGTGCGGCGGGAGATCGAGGCGGTGCTCGCGGTGCGGCAGGACGCCGAGGCGCGGCTGATGCGGCTGCGGGACGTGCTCTCGCGGGCCGACCGCACGCTGACCGAGGCGCGGGCGGCGCGCGGCGAGGTGCTGGCCAAGATCGCCGCATCCGAGGTACCCGCCGTCAGCGGACCGGCGACCGCCCTCCAGGAGCGGCTGGACATCGCCGCCGAGTACCGCAGACGCGCCCAGTGGAACCGGCTCTCCCCGCTCCTGGAGTCCCTGGAGCGGGAGGCCGAGGAGGAGCTGCTGCGCGCCCGGGAGTCGCTGACCTCGGTGACTGCCCCGCTGGCGGTCCGCGCCGAGCTGCGCGGCCGGCTCGACGCGTACAAGGCGAAGGTGGCCCGGCACGGTCTGGCGGAGGACCCGCTGCTGATCGAGCGGTACGACGCGGCGCGCCGGATGCTGTGGAGCGCCCCGTGCGATCTGCGGGTCGCCGAGCAGAACGTGCTGCGCTACCAGCAGGCGGCCGCCGAGCTGCTGACACCGCGCCCGCCCGAGGGGTCCGACGGGCCCGAGGACCGGCGGGGCGGGGCCGGGCCGGGCGATCAGGGGGAGACACGATGAGTACGCAGTGCCAGCGCCCGGCGTGCGAGGGCGCCTACGAGGACATGGGCGGCGGTGAGCTGTACTGCGACACCTGCGGTCTGGCCCCGGTCGTCTCGCCGACGGGCATGGTCTCCTCACCGCCCACCGGGATCACGGGCGGCGCCAGGGCGAGCAGCCGGCCGAGCAACCGCAACAGCTCCTCGCAGCGCTCCGGCTCCCGTGCCTCCGCACGTTCCTCGTCGCGTTCGTCGACCTCCCGGCGCTCGGTGTCGGGGCGGCTCTCGCGCTCGCTCTCCGGCTCCTCCGCCTCCCGTTCGGTCTCGGTGCGCTCCTCGGGCTCGTCGGCCGCCTCCTCCGCCCGGGGCCGGCTCGGCGTCGGCCTGGTGCAGGTCCCGGACGTCCCCCGGCCCGACCCGCGCACGGCGGTGATGGAGAACCCGGAGGTGCCCGAGCGCAAGCGGTTCTGCTCCCGCTCGGACTGCGGGACCCCGGTGGGCCGTTCGCGCGGGGACCGGCCGGGCCGCACCGAGGGGTTCTGCACGAAGTGCGGCCACCCCTACTCCTTCGTGCCGAAGCTGACCGGCGGCGACATCGTGCACGGCCAGTACGAGGTCGTGGGCTGCCTGGCCCACGGCGGGCTCGGCTGGGTCTACCTCGCGGTGGACCGGGCCGTCTCGGACCGCTGGGTGGTCCTCAAAGGCCTGCTGGACACCGGCGACCAGGACGCGATGGCGGCGGCCATCTCCGAGCGCCGCTTCCTGGCCGAGATCGAGCACGCCAACATCGTGCGGATCTACAACTTCGTGGAGCACCTGGACCAGCGGACCGGTTCGCTCGACGGGTACATCGTCATGGAGTACGTCGGCGGCAAGGCGCTCAAGGAGATCGCCAACCAGCGCCGCACCCCGGCCGGGAAGCGCGACCCGCTCCCGGTCGAGCAGGCCTGCGCGTACGGGATCGAGGCGCTGGAGGCGCTCGGCCACCTGCACAGCCGCAACCTGCTCTACTGCGACTTCAAGGTCGACAACGCGATCCAGACCGAGGGCCAGCTCAAGCTGATCGACATGGGCGCGGTGCGCCGGATGGACGACGACGAGTCCGCCATCTACGGCACCGTCGGCTACCAGGCACCCGAGGTCGCCGAGGCCGGTCCGTCGGTCGCCTCCGACCTGTACACGGTGGCGCGGACGCTGGCGGTCCTCACGTTCGACTTCCAGGGGTACACGAACGTCTTCGTGGACTCGCTGCCGGACCCGGACAACATCGAGGTGTTCCGCACCTACGAGTCCTTCTACCGGCTGCTGGTCCGGGCGACCGACCCGGACCCGGGCCGGCGGTTCGCCTCCGCCTCCGAGATGGCCGAGCAGCTGACCGGGGTGCTGCGCGAGGTCGTGGCGCTCCAGACGGGGCGGCCGAGACCGGCGCTGTCCACGCTGTTCGGTACGGAACCGCGGGTGACCGACACGGAGTTGTTCGCCGAGCAGGTGGACGATGTGTCGCGGCTGGGCACCCGGTCGACGGCCTCGGGGCGCGGTGGCCGCTTCGGGCGCCGCAAGGGCGGTACGGGTCCGCTGCCGGGCATTCCGGCGCAGGGCGGTGACCGCGCGGGCCGGGGCGGTGCGATGCCGGTGGCTCCGGGAGCCGTGACGTCGGCGGTGGCGGGCGCGCTGCCGGTGGGTGCGCAGCCCGCCGGCCCGGGCGGCGTGGCCGCGTGGCCCGCCGCTGGGGCGGCTCCGCTGACGGCGGCGGCGACCCATGTGCGGGGCGGCCCGCAGGGCGGTACGGGCACCGGTTCGTACGCCGGTCCGCAGGGCGGCGTCCCGGCGGCGTACGCGCCTCGGGCACCTGCCCCCGCACCGGCGCACACCCCCACCCACCCCCGCCCGTACGCCCCCGTGCCGGCGCCGCGGGAGGCCTCGCCCGCCGCCGCGCAGCCCGGCCCGGCCGGCCCGTACGGCCCCTTCGGGGTGACGGCCGGGGGTGTCCGGCTCGCCCTGTTCGACGCCCGGGCCACCTCCCTGGCGCTGCCGGTCCCCCGGGTCGACGCGACCGACCCGAACGCCGGTTTCCTGGCCGGACTGATGGCCTCCGCCCCCGCTGAGCTGATCGCGGCCCTGCAGGCGGTGCCCGCCGCCTCGCTGGAGACCCGGCTGCGGGAGCTGCGGGCCCGGCTGGAGATGCGCGATGCGGACTCCGCGCTCGCCGCGCTGACCGCCCTGGAGGCCCGGCACCCGGACGACTGGCGGGTCGTCTGGTACCGGGGCATCACCTCGCTGGTGACCGGTGACCACGAGGTCGCGGCGCTCTCCTTCGACGCGGTGTACGACGCGTTCCCCGGGGAGCCCGCGCCCAAGCTGGCGCTGGGGATCTGCGCGGAGGTGCTGGGCCAGCTGGACAACGCCGCCGAGTACTACCGCCTGGTGTGGGCGACCGATCCGAGCTTCGTGAGCGCCGCGTTCGGTCTGGCCCGGGTGCAGATCGCCGCCGGGGAGCGGGCGGAGGCGGCGCGCACCCTGGAGTCCGTACCGGAGGCGTCGATCCACTACACCGCGGCCCGGGTCGCCGCCGTCCGCGCCCGGCTCCGTGAGCGGGACCCCGCCGAGCCCCTGCTGACCGACCTGACGGCCGCCGCCGTCCAGGTGGCGGCGCTGACCGGGTTCGGCCTTGACCCGATGCGGCGCGAGCAGTTGACGACCGAGGTACTGGGCAAGGCGCTGGACTGGGTACTCTCCGGTGGTCCCGGCGCCCCGCCGCCGGGCGGATCGGCAGTCGCCGGAGCTTCGGGCTCCCGGAAGCTCCTCGACGCCGAACTGGACGAGAAGGGGCTGCGGTTGGGCCTGGAACGCTCGTACCGCATGCTCGCCCGGCTCGCACAGCGGGGCGACGAGAGGATCGAACTGGTGGAGCGGGCCAACCGTTTCCGCCCCCGGACGTGGGTGTGAAGATGTCAGAGAGCCACCAGCAGCCCGCCTTGGCGAGGTGCCCCGGCTGCGAGGAGCCGCCGGCGTCCGGCGACCTGTTCTGCGGTGCGTGCGGCTACGACCTCTCGGCCGTGCCGGCCCGCCCCGACGACCGGCCGACGATGGCCATCACCGTGCCCCCGGCGGCCCCGCCCGCACCTGCCGTACCGCCGGTGCCACCGCCCGCGCCCGACGCACCCGCGCCGCCCGTGGCGGCCGTGCAGTGGCCCGCGGCCTCCGAGACGGACAGCTCCGACGTGCCTGTACCCGTGCACCGGGCGACGGACCTCCCCGGCACGGACCCGGGCGGCGAGCCGCTGCCGGCGTCGCCTCCGGTGCGCCACGACGACCGGGCGGTGAAGGGAGGCCCCGCCGCTGCCGAGCCCGCTGCCGTACCCGTCGAATCCGTCGAACCCTCGGACCACTCGGGCGACTTCGCGCTCCCCGCCCCCGACCCCCGTACGGCGGAGCCCGCCCCGGCACCCGCCGCCGGGACGAAGGTCTGTGTGGCCTGCCGTTCCGGCCGGGTCGACCCCGACGGGTACTGCGAGAACTGCGGGCACGCCCAGCCCCGCGAGCGCGACCACATGGAGCAGGAGCTCGGCTCGGTGGCCGCCGTCAGCGACCGGGGCCTGCGCCACCACCGTAACGAGGACTCCTTCGCCATCTCCTCGACCGCGCTGCCGGACGGTTCGCCCGCCGTCGTCGCGATCGTCTGCGACGGCGTCTCCTCGGCGAGCCGGCCCGACGAGGCGTCGGCCGCCGCGGCGGTCGCCGCCAACGAGGCGCTGCTGGAGTCCCTGCCACGCGGTACGCACCCGCAGCAGGCGATGCACGAGGCGATCGTCGCCGCGTCCGAGGCGGTCAACGCGCTGGCCCAGGACCCGCCCGGGTCGGCCGAGCACGAGGCGCACCGCCATCAGAACGCCCCGGCCTGCACCCTGGTCGGAGCGGTCATGGCGGGCGGTCTGCTGGTCGTCGGCTGGGTCGGCGACAGCCGGGTCTACTGGGTGCCGGACGACCGGACGGGCCCGCCCGCCCGGCTCACCGAGGACGACTCCTGGGCCGCGCAGATGGTGGCGGCGGGCCTGATGAACGAAGCCGAGGCGTACGCGGACGAGCGCGCCCACGCCATCACCGGCTGGCTCGGCGCCGACTCCTACGAACTGGAGCCGCACACCGCCTCCTTCAAGCCGGACCGCCCCGGCCTCGTCGTGGTCTGCACGGACGGCCTGTGGAACTACGCGGAATCCGCCGAGGAGATGGCCGCGGCCGTGCCCCCGGAGGCCCACCGGCGACCGCTGCACGGCGCACAGGTGCTCGTCGGCCACGCACTCGACGGCGGGGGCCACGACAACGTAACAGTGGCTCTGCTGCCGTTCGCCGTGGAGCCGCAAGGGGCAGGATCGGCCTGCATCACCGTTTGAGTCTCAGGGAGCAGACCGGATGGCCAACTTCTCGAAGTCGAACGTGCCGCAGTTCTCCGTCGAGGTGTACCAGAACGCGTTCCTGCCCGAGGGCGGCCGCGAGGTCAACGCGATCGTCACCGTCACCTCGACCGGCGGCGGCACCACCGGCGGCATCCCGCTGCCCGGTGCGGCGGCCTCGCCCGGACACGTGCCCGGGTACGGGCCTGGGCCGGGGCGGGGGGCGAGCGCCGCGGTGGTGCTGATGGTCGACTGTTCCGGTTCGATGGACTATCCGCCCACGAAGATGCGCAACGCGCGCGACGCGACGGCGGCGGCCATCGACACCCTGCGCGAGGGCACACGGTTCTCGGTGGTCGCCGGTACGCATGTGGCCAAGGACGTCTATCCCGGCAACGGGCAGCTCGCGGTCGCCGACGCGCAGACCAAGGCCCAGGCCAAGGAGGCGCTGCGGAGGCTGAGCGCGGGCGGCGGGACCGCGATCGGCACCTGGCTGCGGCTGGCCGACCGGCTGCTGGGCGCCGCCGACGTGGACATACGGCACGGCATCCTGCTGACCGACGGCCGCAACGAGCACGAGGCGCCCGAAGATCTGCGGGCCGCGCTGGACTCCTGCGCGGGGCGGTTCACCTGTGACGCCCGGGGCGTCGGCACCGACTGGGAGGTGAAGGAGGTCACCTCCATCGCCTCCGCGCTGCTCGGCACCGCCGACATCGTCGCCGACCCTGCCGGTCTCGCCGCCGACTTCACGCAGATGATGGAGAACGCGATGGGCAAGGAGGTCGCGGACGTGGCGCTGCGGCTCTGGACGCCCGTCGGGGTGGAGATCCGGTTCGTGAAGCAGGTGGCGCCGACGGTCGAGGACCTGACCGGCCGGCGCACCGAGGCGGGCCCGCGCGCCGGGGACTACCCGACCGGTTCCTGGGGCGACGAGTCCCGCGACTACCACGTCTGCGTCCTGGTCCCCGAGGCCGGGATCGGCCAGGAGATGCTGGCGGCCCGGGTCTCGCTGATGCTGCCCGACCCCTCGGGCGCGGACGCCCCGCAGGTCCTCTCCCAGGGGCTCGTACGGGCGGTGTGGACGGACGACATGGTCGCGTCGACCTCGATCAATCCGCAGGTCGCGCACTATACGGGCCAGGCGGAACTGGCACAGGTCATCCAGCAGGGGCTGGATGCCCGGAAATCGGGCGACTTCGACGGCGCTACGGCGAAACTGGGCCGTGCGGTGCAATTGGCATCGGCGTCCGGGAACCAGGACACTGCGAAACTGCTTTCGAAGGTGGTCGACGTCGTCGATGCGGCGACCGGTACTGTGCGACTGAAAGCGAAGGTCGCGGAAGCGGACGAGATGACCCTCGAAACGCGCTCGACAAAGACTGTTCGCGTCAAGAAGTAGCAGCACCGGTGGCCGAACGGTCACGACCGATCGACAGCATGACGGCCCCCGGGGCCGGACGAGGAGAGGGGGAAGCGCCG
Source organism: Streptomyces sp. NPDC006261 (assembly GCF_040613515.1). NCBI lineage: Bacteria > Bacillati > Actinomycetota > Actinomycetes > Kitasatosporales > Streptomycetaceae > Streptomyces > Streptomyces sp. NPDC006261. Next base: position 36,700 of record NZ_JBEXSI010000018.1, on the reverse strand, counting down.
ACATGCCGACCTGCCCGAACGGACACCAGTCGGGTTCCGAGGACTGGTGCGAGGTCTGCGGACACCGCATGACCGGAACGGGCGCCCCCGCCGGCGCCGTCCCCCCACCGCCTCCTCCGCCCCCCGCGCCCGGTTACGGCTACCCGCCGCCCGCCGCCGACGACGGCGGTCCGGCGACGATGCAGGCCGAGCTCTGCCCGCAGTGCCGCACGCCCCGCGAGGCGAACGCGCCGTACTGCGAGGAGTGCCGGTGGAACTTCCTCACCAACACGGCGACCTCGTACACACCGCTGGCCCCGCAGCCCGGTGCGCCCAGCGGCCCCCCGCCCGGTCTCAACCTGCCGCCCGGCTTCCTGGCCCAGCAGGGCCCCGGAGGACAGGGCGGACAGGGCGGACAGGGTGGTGGACAGAGCGGTCCTGGGGGCCAGGGTGGCCCTGCCGGTCCCGGTGGTCCCGGTGGTCCTGGTGGTCCTGGTGGTCCTGGTGGTCCTGGTGGTGCGCCGCGGCCCCAGCAGCATGACCCGTTCGAGTTCCAGGCTTCGCGGCCCTCACAGGTGAACCGTCCCGCCGAGCCGCTCGCTCCGGAGCAGACCGGTCACGGCGGTCACGGCGGCCAGACCGGTCACGGCGACCAAGGCGGTCACGGCGGCCAGGACGAGCGCGGTGGCCAGGGCGGCCCTCCGCCGAACGCGTTCCAGCAGGGCCCGCCGCCTCCGCCGGTCTTCCAGCAGGGGCCGCCGCCCTCGCACCAGCAGCAGTCGGCGCCCTCACCGTTCGAGCCGCAGCAGCCCTCGCCCTTCGCGCCGCCCCAGCAGCACCAGTCGGCGCCGCCGCAGCAGCCCCCGCACGGTGGCGGGGGCGACGACTGGGTCCTGTCGCCGCCTTCCCAGGCGCAGGCACAGCAGGCACAGCAGCCGCCCCAGGCGTTCCAGCAGCAGGCCCCCTACCAGGGCCAGAGCCAGCAGCAGGGCCAGGGCCAGGGCCAGGGCCAGGGCCAGGGCCAGCAGCAGGGTGGGCACCCCGAGCAGCATCAGGGGAATCAGGGGTACGGCCAGGTCCCCGGCCAGGGGCAGCCGCAGCAGGCCACGTCCTGGACCGCCGTCATCGCGCCGGACCGCGCGTACTTCCTGGCGATGATGCAGCGCAGCGGCCCCGAGGCGACCGGGCTGAACCTGCCCGCGTACTCCCCCGAGCAGCGACTGCCGCTCACCGGGAGCCAGGTCACCATCGGCCGCCGCCGGCACAGCACCGGGGAGTCCCCGGACATCGACCTGTCGGTGCCGCCGGAGGACCCGGGCGTCTCCCATCAGCACGCGGTGCTCGTGCAGCAGCCCGACGGCGGCTGGTCCGTGGTCGACCAGAAGTCCACGAACGGCACCACGCTCAACGGCGCCGATGAGCCGATCCAGCCGTACGTCCCCGTCCCCCTCCAGGACGGCGACCAGGTGCACGTCGGGGCCTGGACGACGATCACGATCCGCCGGGACTAGACGGGACCGGACGGGCGTCCTTGCGGTTCTCACCCCGCCAGGGACCAGGTGTACGGCCCCTCCGGGTCGTCCAGCCAGGCCCACTGCCGGCCCTGCGCCACCGTGACGCCGTACCTCTCCCGCTGCGGGTGCTCCTCGCGCTCCCAGAGGGAGAGGGCGTCGCGCGGGTCGAGGCTGCCCGCCGTCAGGGTCAGCAGGAACCGGAAGAGCTCGTTCCCTATCGCGCGCCGCGGCACACCACCGGGGCGCGCGACCGGTTCCGGAAGTGGTGAGGCTCCGCGTAGGGGCACGAAGTACGCCGGGGTGTGCAGGAAGTGCCCTTCGGCGCGTGGGCCGTGCGCCGTCGCGCGTACCTCCAGCGAGACGAGCCCGGTCGCGACCGGTGCCAGGATCCGCGCCCCTGGAGAGCACTGTTCCGGCCACGCGGACGGCACGAAGGGCAGCGTGCAGGTCGCGATGATCCTGTCGTACGGGGCTCGCTGCGGGCTACCCCGGGCCCCGTCGCCGGTGATGACCGTCGGGCGGTATCCGGCCGCGGCGAGATGGCTGCGGGCCGCGTCCGTGATCTCCGGGTCCAGATCGACGCTGGTCACCGCCGCGTCGCCGAGCCGGTGGGAGAGCAACGCCGCGTTGTAACCGGGGCCGGTGCCGATCTCCAGGACCGTGTGCCCGTCCCGCACGTCGAGGGCGTCGAGCATCAGGGCCATCAGTGAGGGCTGGCTGGAGGACGAGACGAGCTCGCCGTCGCGCATCCGGGTGGCCAGCGCCTGGTCCCCGTACACCCCGCGGATCCACCGCCGACGTCGTACGGGATCGGGGTCCTCGCCCCAGAGCCGCTCGTAACCCCGGCTGCCGTGCACGTAGTAGTACGGAACGAACAGGTGGCGCTCCACCTCCTCGAAGGCTTCACGCCAGGCGGGGTCGGTGAGTCCGCCCTGCGCGACGATGTCCCGCACCAGGGCCTGGCGCGCCTCGTCGGCCTCGGGGTCGGTCTCGGCCTCTGGTGGGACTTCCCGGTGTGCGCCCATGCCTCCACTGTCCTGCGGCGGGACGGCGGGGGCGACTGCGGGCGACCTCGGGCGAGTGGGCGGCAGGCGGTCCCGGCCATTGGTCCTAGGACCCCTGACCCCGGCCGGTGCGTCTGCGACCATGGACGGGTGACAGAGATTCCGCGCGACACGCTTCAGGAGCAGACCTTTTACGAGCAGGTCGGCGGCGAGGAGACCTTCCGGCGCCTGGTCCACCGCTTCTACGAGGGGGTCGCGGGCGACGAGCTGCTGCGGCCGATGTACCCGGAGCAGGACCTGGGCCCGGCCGAGGAGCGCTTCGCCCTCTTCCTGATGCAGTACTGGGGCGGCCCGCGCACCTACAGCGATCACCGCGGCCACCCGAGGCTGCGGATGCGGCACGCCCCGTTCCGGGTGGACCGGGCGGCCCATGACGCGTGGCTGGCCCATATGCGGGTGGCGCTGGACGAGCTGGGTCTCGCGCCCGAGCACGAGAAGCAGCTGTGGGACTACCTGACGTACGCGGCGGCCTCGATGGTCAACACCGCCGACTGACGGCTGGGGCGGGCAAGCGGCCCTACCGGCTCAGCGGTGCCCGACGGTCAGGTCCAGCGAGCCCAGCCCGCCGACCGGGTCGCGGCGCAGGGCGACCGACCCGAACGGGGTCCGCAGCCGCAGCCAGCCGCCCGAGGCGAAGAGCGAGACGGGGAAGCCGGGGTCGGCACGCAGGAAGCCGAGGGACTGGGCGGCGTGGACCGCGCGCAGCGGCAGTTCGGTGGCGCCGACCGGGCGGGCCCAGATCTCCCGGCCGATACGGTCACGTTCGGCGCGGGTGCGCAGCTCTTCGGGCAGCGCCTCGTCCCGCGTACGGAATTCGGCGACGGCCGCGTCGAGAGCAGCGCGCAGGACGTCCGGCCGGGGCAGACCGTCCTGTTCCCGCCAGGGTCCACGGGGCGGCAGGACGCCGGTCCAGGGCGGCCCGGTGACGGGGGCGGGCAGTGCACCGCCACGCTCCCCCGGCCCTTCCCCGTCCACGTCCAGGGACTCCAGCAGCTCACCGGCCGACACCGTGACGTCGAGCGTCCCGGGGCGGGCCAGGCGGGCCGTGCGGATCGCGAGGACCTCGAAGGAGGGCGGGCGGCCGAAGACGGCCAGTGCGTCGCCGCCGCCCGCCTGCAGCCGGACCGCTGCGGCCCGGTCGTAGTGGAGCAGCCGACCGAGGAAGGCGGCGAGATCCGCCGCCTCCCCCGGGTCGGCGAACAGCAGCGACTGCACAGGCACCGTCATGCCGCGGCGGGCTCCTCTGCCAGGTACTTCTGGAGGAAGAGCTTCTCCTCGGCGGAGATCCGCCGGGGCCGCTCAGCCTCCAGGTTGTACGGGACGACGACGGTCGAGGCCCGTACGTACACCTGCTCGGGGTCCTTGATCTCATAGGCGATCGTCAGCGAAGCGGCGCCTATCTTCGTGACCCACGACTCGACGGTGACGGGCTCGTGCCGGTGCACCAGCGGCCGTACGTAGTCGATCTCGTGCCGGGCCACGACGGACCCGCCCGAGAACGACGGCGAGCCGTCCCCCGGCGCCAGCCGGAACATGAAGTCGATGCGCGCCTCCTCCAGGTAGCGGAGGAAGACCACGTTGTTGACGTGGCCGAAGGCATCCATGTCCGACCAGCGCAGGGGGCAGCTGTAGATATGACGAGCCAAAACGATCAGCCTCGCGTGAGCTTCTTGTACGTGGCGCGGTGCGGGCGGGCCGCGTCGGCACCGAGACGCTCGACCTTGTTCTTCTCGTACGACTCGAAGTTGCCCTCGAACCAGTACCACTTGGAGTCACCCTCGTAGGCGAGGATGTGCGTGGCGACGCGGTCCAGGAACCAGCGGTCGTGGGAGATGACCACGGCCGCACCGGGGAACTCCAGCAGCGCGTTCTCGAGCGAGGACAGGGTCTCGACGTCGAGGTCGTTGGTGGGCTCGTCGAGGAGCAGCAGGTTGCCGCCCTCCTTGAGCGTGAGCGCCAGGTTGAGGCGGTTGCGCTCACCACCGGAGAGGACACCGGCCGGCTTCTGCTGGTCCGGGCCCTTGAAGCCGAACGCGGAGACGTAGGCGCGGGACGGCATCTCGACCTGGCCGACGTTGATGTAGTCCAGCTCGTCCGAGACGACGGCCCAGAGGGTCTTCTTCGGGTCGATGTTGGCGCGGGACTGGTCGACGTAGGAGATCTTGACCGTGTCGCCGACCTTGATGGCGCCGCTGTCAGGCGTCTCCAGGCCCTGGATCATCTTGAACAGCGTCGTCTTGCCGGCGCCGTTCGGGCCGATGATGCCGACGATGCCGTTACGCGGCAGCGTGAAGGACAGGTCGTCGATGAGGACCTTGTCGCCGAAGGCCTTCGAGAGGTTCTCGACCTCGACGACGATGGAACCGAGGCGCGGGCCCGGCGGAATCTGGATCTCCTCGAAGTCCAGCTTCCGCATCTTGTCGGCCTCGGCCGCCATCTCCTCGTACCGGGCGAGACGGGCCTTGGACTTGGTCTGGCGCCCCTTGGCGTTGGACCGCACCCACTCGAGCTCTTCCTTGAGCCGCTTCTGGCGCTTCTCGTCCTTGCGGCCCTCGACCTTGAGGCGGGTGGCCTTGCGCTCCAGGTACGTGGAGTAGTTGCCCTCGTAGGGGATCGCGCGGCCGCGGTCGAGCTCGAGGATCCACTCGGCGACGTTGTTCAGGAAGTACCGGTCGTGGGTGACGGCGACGACGGCACCCGGGTACTTCGAGAGGTGCTGCTCCAGCCAGTTCACCGACTCGGCGTCGAGGTGGTTGGTGGGCTCGTCGAGGAGGAGCAGGTCCGGGGCCTCGATGAGGAGCTTGCACAGCGCCACGCGGCGCTTCTCGCCACCGGAGAGGTTGGTGACCGGCCAGTCGCCGGGCGGGCAGCCCAGGGCGTCCATGGCCTGCTCCAGCTGGGCGTCCAGGTCCCAGGCGTTGGCGTGGTCCAGGTCCTCCTGGAGCTTGCCCATCTCGTCCATGAGCGCGTCGGAGTAGTCGGTCGCCATGAGCTCGGCGACCTCGTTGAAGCGCTTGAGCTTGCCCATGATCTCGGCGGCGCCGTCCTGGACGTTCTCCAGGACGGTCTTCGACTCGTCCAGCTTCGGCTCCTGCATGAGGATGCCGACGCTGAACCCCGGCGACAGGAACGCGTCACCGTTGGACGGCTGCTCCAGGCCCGCCATGATCTTCAGCACCGTGGACTTACCGGCGCCGTTGGGCCCCACGACACCGATCTTCGCACCGGGCAGGAAGTTCAAGGTGACGTCATCAAGGATCACCTTGTCGCCGTGCGCCTTGCGCGTCTTGCGCATGGTGTAGATGAACTCAGCCAAGAGAAACCGTCCGGCAGCAATAGAGGTGTGGGCAGATACACCCCATCTTGCCTGACGTCCATCCCCGGACGGAAACCCGTCCAGGGATCGGCCACCCGTCACGGCTCACGTACGCGCAACCCGGAACTACTCAGCGTGCTGCTGTGCTTCCTTCCGGCGCATGACGAGCAGGGCGCCGCCGCCGATGACGAGGAAGCCGACGGCGAGGGCGGCGATCATCGGCGTGGTGCTGGAGCCGCCGGTCGCGGCGAGGTCGCCCTCCAGGCCGGAGGTGGTGGTGCCGGTCGAGGCGGGCACGGACCGGCGGGCGCTCTGGGTGCCGACCCCGGTGTCGTCGGCGCCCTGCCGGTCCTTCTCGGCCGCGATGACGCTGCCGCTGGTGGCACAGTCCAGTACGCCGGTGAAGCTCTTCCGGAAGCCGCCGGGGCCGGTGATGGTGAAGTCGTACGCCTGGTCCTCGGCGACCGGGATCGTCACCGTCTCGGTGGCTCCGGCGGCCACGGTGTGCTCGGCGCCGCCCAGCTCGAAGGTGAAGGGCTCATCGCCCTGGTTGGCGGCCGTGATGTCCACGCCGCCCGCCACGCAGTTCTTCCGGGCGGTCAGGGCCGGGGCGGCGCCCGTCTCGGCCCAGGTGGCGGTGGCCCGTGCGGAGACCGTGGACTCGCTGGATCCGGCCAGGATCTGGGTCTGGGTGCGGGTGGTCCCGGCGAAGGCGCGGCCGACCGGTACGGAGGTGGTGGTCTGGACGGACAGCGAGGCGGAGCCGTCGGCGCTGGCCTTCGGCACGGCGAAGTAGAGGCGGGCGCCGTCGGCGGCGGAGGTGACGGGCACGCCCTCCTCGTCGGTCACCGTGATACCGCTCGCCGCCGCGTCCACCGGGGGCGACACGGAGACCTGGTCCGCGTCCGTACGGACGGTCACCGGGCCCAGCCACTCCCCCGCCCGGCCGGAGACCGCCGCGGGCTCCAGCGTCAGCGACGCCCGGGGTTCGGCGACGTTGCGCGCGCGCTTGTGCAGCCAGTCGGCGAGCTTCTCGGCCTGCTTGTCCGACGCGGTGACATCGGCGCCGTCCGAGTAGCGCCAGATGGCGACCTGGGTGCCCGCGGCGGCGGTCCGCTCGGTGAGCGGCCCGGTGCCCGCCGCCTCGGCCAGCGCGGCGAGGTCGTCGACCTGGGGGTAGGAGTGCTGGAGGATCCACCGGATCTTCCCCGCGTTCCCGTTGGCGCCGAGGGAGGTCTCGGCCCAGGGGGTCTCCAGGTACTTCGCCTGGTCCTGGGTGGGGTTGTGGAGGTCGATGCAGTACGTCTTGAGCTTGCCGCCGCCGTCCACGGTCATCTCGAAGAGGCCGGCGGGCAGCTCCTGCGTACGGGCGGGCGCGCCGTTCTCACCCGGCATGCGGAGCACGGCGCTGTCGAAGGTCTTCAGCCCGTCGAGCACCGCGGCCGCGCCGCCGTGGTGCCGGCCCGGGTCGTCGGCAGCCGCGGTGCCCGTCCCGGCGAGGGTCGCCGCCGTGACGAGACCGGAGAGCAGCAGCGCGGTCACCGGCCGGAGGAAGGCGCGGCCGCGCCCCCTCCGCCCGGTCTCCCCGGCGTGCCCCGCTCTGCCGGTTTCCCCGCTGCGCGCTGTTCCGCCGCGGACGGCGTGCACCGCCTTCGCGTCGGATTGCGAAGCGGACACTGAAGACGCAGAAAACACAGAATTCCCCTCCGGGCGAGACCCTCGCGCGTGGTGCGCGTGTGGGGAATGCCCCGCCAGCAGACTCAAGTGACCCATGAGCTCTGGGAATCCTAAGGACCGGGCGAACCGCAGTCCCCCGTACTGCCCCCGGCCAACCATTCCGAATCGGAATCGTTATCGCCGGGGCTGCCCCCCCGACCAGCCCTTTCAGGACACAGCGACCCTTTCGGCAGTTCCTTCCCGCAGAGCTTGTGACGCGGCGGAATCACCTTCCGACTCTCCGTCAGCCCTGCTGCGCCCGGATGCCGTCAGCGCCGGTTCGGTCCGGACGGCCCGGCGGAAGGCGGCGGTCCCCCGACTCAGATCGTGGCCGACCGCGACCGCCTCGACGTCGACGAACGTCCGCCGTCCACCTTCCCGTTCCTCCTCGCGGACCTTCAAGCGGCCGTGCACCAGCAGCGGTTCACCGATCGCGACCGAACCGGCCAGGTTCGCGGCGAGCGTCCGCCAGGCCCACACCGTGTAGAAGCTGGTGGGCCCGTCCGTCCACAGTTGCGTCTCGCGGTCCCGGCGCCTCGGTGTCACGGCGAAGCGAAATCGCGCCATTCCCCCCGTGGCCGTCTCGCGAAAGTCCACCGCCGTGGCGGCGTTTCCCACCAGCGTCACCATCGTCTCGTTCATTTCCCGCCCCGTTTCCGTCGTACCGCTCGTTCCGTCGCTCCGTCGTTCCGTCCACCGGTGCAACAACCTCATGGTGGACGCCGGAAGCGAATGGCGCCGGAGCCTGTGGACTACTGGCCGGTTGTGGAAAACTCCGTCACCGCCGCGTACCGCTCGCGCACCTCCCGGTACCGCACCAGCTCCGCCGAGACCGGGTCCAGGACCCTCGCCCGGCCGCACCCGGCCGCCGCCTCGCGCAGCCGGCGTTCGGCGTCCTGCCCGTAGCGCCGCGCGGGGCCCCGGATCGCCGCCGCGCAGGACCACTCCACCAGCGGCCCGCCGACGACGCCGGCCAGCATGATCAGGGCGGGCGTGACGAGCCCCGGCTCCAGGACCCCGACGATCTGGCCGAGCAGCCACAGACCGCCGAAGACCTGAAGCAGCGTCATGGACACCTGGGCGAGCACCGCGGCGGGCCACCACTTCGGCCGGGGCGGTCTGGCCGGCCGCCCGCCGAGCGCCACGCCCGTGGCCGGCCCCCGGCCCGCCGCCGTGCCGAACCGCTCGGAGCCACCCGACCCCTTGGAGGCACCGCCCCCCGCTGCCAGCTCGTCCAGCGCCTCCGGCAACCCCTTCGCCCCGTTGAAGGCCGCCTCGCGCACCGCCTGCGCCCAGGGGGCGGGCAGCCCGGCGGCGGCGTCGTCCGCGACGATCCGGACCGCCTGCTCGACCCGCTGCCGGGCGGTCGGCTCCTCCTCCGGCGGGGCGAGCGCCTGGCCCATCCGGTCCAGGCTGCCCGGCAGCCCCCGGGACTCGTACCAGCGCCACAGCCGCAGCCACGGCGTCCCGCAGGCCCGCCCCGCGTTCCTGCGCCACTCCCGCTCGGCGGCCTGCCCGGCGGCGGCCGCACCGACCGCCTCGGCCAGCCGGTCGGTGAACTCCTCCCGGGCCCGCTCCCCGAGACCGGGCCGCCCCTCCGCCACGTACACGGGACGCAGCCGCGCCGCCGCCGCGTCCACGTCGGCGGAGAGCCGGCGGGTGGCGGCCGTGCGGTCCTGGACGAACCGGCCGACCATCTCCCGCAGTTCGGGCACCCCGTCGCCGGTCAGCGCGGAGAGGGACATGACGGTGGCGCCGGGTTCGCCGTGCTCGCCCAGCGCCATGCCGTCCTCGTCGAGGAGCCTGCGCAGGTCGTCCAGGACGAGGTCGGCGGCCTCGCCGGGCAGCCGGTCGATCTGGTTGAGGACGACGAAGGTGATCTCCGCGTGTCCGGCGAGCGGGCGCAGGTAGCGCTCGTGCAGGGCGGCGTCGGCGTACTTCTCCGGGTCGACGACCCAGATCACCGCGTCGACCAGCGCCAGCACCCGGTCCACCTGGTCCCGGTGGGCCGTCGCGGCGGAGTCGTGGTCGGGCAGGTCGATCAGGACGAGCCCTTGGAGCGCCTCGTCGAAGGCGGCGGGCCCGGGGTGGGGCCTGCGGCGGAGCCGGCCGGGGATGGCCAGGCGGTCGAGCAGGCCGGCGGCCCCGTCGGTCCAGCTGCACGCGATGGGCTGGGAGGTGGTGGGGCGGCGCAGCCCGGTGTCGGAGATCTGGGCGCCGGCGAGGGCGTTGAACAGGGTCGACTTGCCGCTCCCGGTGGCCCCCGCGACGGCGACGACCGTGTGCCGCGAGGAGAGCCGCTGCCGGGCGGCCGCCTCGTCCAGTACGCGCCCGGCCTCGGTGAGAGTGTCCCGGTCGAGCCGGGCGCGGGAGAGGCCGACGAGTTCGCGCAGGGCGTCGAGGCGGGCGGGGAGAGGGCCGCCGGAGGACCCGTACGCCTCGACCTGCGGCCGTACGTCGTCGTCCTCGGAAGCGGAGTCGGCGGACCCTTCGGAATCGGCGGAGCGATCGCCGGTACGGGTATCACCAGTTCCGGAACCGCCGGTGCCGAAGTCGCCGCTTTGGGCATCGACCGCCGCGGCACGCCGCGCGATGAGCCCGTCGTCCCAGCACCCGACGTCCTTGCCCGGACCCTCTGGAGCCTCCTCCTTCCGCTCGCCCGTCCCCGCCGTGCCGTTGCCCTGGTCCTCATCCGTGACGGCAGTCATCGCTGCCACCTCTCCTTCTGCAGTACGGAAAGCGCGGCGATCAGCGCGGCCTGCGGCTCGGGGGCGACGTCGAGCGCGTCGAGCGGAGCGAGCCTGCGGTCGCGTTCGCCGCCGAGCACCTGGTCCAGATAGGCCGTCAGCAGTTCGCCGCCCTTGTCGCGGAGGCGCAGCGCGCCCTGGGCCCCGATGCGTTCGGCGAGCTGCTCCCCCGCCGTACGGGCCCGCCGCCCGCCCAGCAGAGCAGCCGCGAGCAGGGCGGCGACGGTCTCGGGGTCGGGCGCCACGCTGCGTTCGAGCTGGCTCACCTCTTCCTCGGCGAGCTCCTCGATGACCCGCCGCCACCGCCGTACGGCCACGGCGATCCGGCCGTCGATGTCCTCGGCGGGCCCCCATCCCCCGGCTTCCCGCCCAGCGCCCTCGAACCGGAACACTCCGGCGGCCGGCTCGCGGCTCCACTCCGTGCGGATCTGTTCGTCGGCGGCGGAGACGGCGCACTCGAGGAGGGCGGTCAGGCTGTCCACCAGGGCTTCGAGGAGTTCGCCGGGAGCGCTGTAGAGGGGGTAGCCGCGCCACCGGGTCCGCGCGTCCCCCGAGAGGACCGCCCCGCTCTGGAGCCTGCGCCGGATCCGGGCGGCCTCCTTGCCGTACGCCTCCTCGACCACGCCGGTGAGCCGTACGGACGCCGCGTACTGCGCGGCGACTGCCGACGCGAGCTCGGGCATCCGTACATTGAGCGATTCGATGAGCCCGGAGGCCGTGCGCCCCACCGCCTGCTGCCGGGCGGCGGGGTCCTGGACCCGGTGGGTGAGCCAGGCGCGCAGCGGGGCGACGGCGGTGGTGGGGAGCAGCCCGCTGCCGCCGCCCGCGGACTCGGGGAGCTCGGGGATGGTGAACCGGGGCACGTCCCCGAGACCGGCGCGGGTCAGGAGCGCCGCGTACTGCCGGGAGACCTCGGCGATCACCTGGTGGGGGACCCGGTCGAGGACGGTGACGAGGGCGGCGTCGTACTCCTTCGCCGTACGCAGCAGATGCCAGGGGACCGCGTCGGCGTACCGGGACGCCGTGGTGACCATCACCCAGACGTCGGCGGCGCAGATGAGTTCGGCGGCCAGGACCCGGTTGCGTACGACGAGGGAGTCGATGTCAGGGGCGTCGAGGATCGCGAGCCCGCGGGGCAGGCTGACGGCGGTCTCCACCCGCAGAATGTTCGCGTCGTCGTCCGCGCCCGCCCCGAGGTCGTCGAGCCCGTCGGGGTCCCGGGCCTGACCCGGCGGCAGCCAGATGCGGGTGAGCTGCGGCAGCACCCGTACGCCGGCGAACCAGTGGTGGTCGTCGGGGTGACACACCAGCACCGGTGTGCGCGTGGTGGGCCGCAGTACCCCGGCCTCGCTGACCCGGCACCCCACGAGCGAGTTGACCAGCGTGGACTTCCCGGCCCCGGTGGATCCGCCGATCACGGCGAGCAGTGGGGCCTCGGGGTCCTTGAGCCGGGGCAGGAGGTAGTCGTCGAGCTGTGCGAGGAGTTCGACCCTCGTCTGCCGGGCGCGTTCGGCCCCCGGCAGCGGGAGTGGAAGGCGCACGGCGGCGACACGGTCGCGCAGGGCGGAAAGTGCGTCGATGAGCTGAGGCCGTACGTCCATGGTCACCACATGCGAAGAATGCCCAATTTTGGCGCCTTTTTGAAGCGTATAGGCCCCTCTGCGCGGCGGTTCCACCCTCTGGACAGGGCCCGGGCGGAGTCGGGACACAGTCCGGACAAGAGGGACGAGTGGGGCGCAGGCATAACGAGTGCACAACACCCGGGCCGCGCAGCGCGAAAAGCGGTGCAGGTTCCGCACTCACCTGCGATTATCGGTTCGCTTCACCGAACCTCCACATCGTGCCACGCAGGTGAAGCAACCGGGTCCAGGCGATCGGAGCCCTATCCTTGTCCCGGCACGGCCACGGAACCACCCGATCAGGGCTCCCGGCCCCCGTAGCTCAGTGGATAGAGCAGGCGCCTTCTAAGCGCTTGGCCGCAGGTTCGAGTCCTGCCGGGGGCGCCTCGTTGTAGCAGGCCGGAAGATGCCTGCAACCCGCCGCAAGATCGATTGCGGCGGGTTTTCCGTGCCCCGGAATGGTGCTTTCGGCGAGGTCCGCCAGCCCACGGAGCCGTACACGGCTCCCTACAGGCCGGAGCGGTGACCCCATCGGCGATTGCGCGACCAGGGGGGCCGATGCGTCCTGCACCTCGCCGAGTCACTGCCCCAGCCCTTGCTCTTGACTAAGCGGGAGCGGGGTAGTGGCGGCGCAAGAGCCGCAGCGCACCGGATCCTCCTTCACGCGTCCCCTTTCACGCGTCCTGTCACCGGAGCAGCAGGGCGGCGGCCGTGACGCCGCCGTCGGTGAACAGGCCTGCCACCGCCACCACCGCCGGATCCGCGGCGAGCGGCGGCAGCGCGCGCCCGCGTGCGGCGAGGCGGCCGAAGGCCGTCGCCCCCTCGCCGTAGAAGCCGAGGGCCGCGAGCGCATACGGCGACGGGAGTACCACGGGAGCGACGACGGGAGTACGGGGAAGCGGCGCGTTTCCTCCTTGCCGTACCGCGCACCGGCGCCGGAACTCCCGCCCCCTCCACCCCTTCGGTCCCCCTAAGCGGAATCCGCAGCACAAGAGTGGCGGGCCGAGGAAACGTTCGGTACGGGATGACGTTCAGGGCGGCGCAAGAACGGGCAAATCGATCCTGTACGGCCCGTAGGCGGAATCCCGTCGCTGGGCGCCCCCCACCTCTCCGCAACCCCGCTCGGGCGCGCGCAACTTCGTTGTGCCGTCCGGCATCCAAGCCTGTCCTCCACCCTCCGAACACCCCTGCGAACCGACGCACCACCTGGAAAGGAGCGCCACGATGGCGACGCCGCTGTCCGCCGACAAGCTGCTCAAAGCCCTCCGCGACGAAGGCCTCCACGTCGTCGAGCACCGGAGCTGGCGTACGAACAACCGGAATCACAAGGGACCCTGGGGCCCGACGCACGGCGTCATGATCCACCACACCGTCACATCGGGCACCGCCTCCTCCGTCGAGCTCTGCTACAACGGCCACTCCGCCCTCCCCGGCCCCCTCTGCCACGGGGTGATCGCCAAGGACGGGACCGTCCACCTCGTGGGGAACGGGCGCGCCAACCACGCCGGGCTCGGCGACGACGACGTCCTGCGTGCCGTCATCGCGGAGAAGGCCCTGCCGCCGGACAACGAGGCCAACACCGACGGCAACCGGTACTTCTACGGCTTCGAGTGCGTCAACCTCGGCGACGGCAAGGACCCGTGGCCGGCCGCCCAGCTGCTGGCGATCGAGCGGGCCGCCGCGGCCGTCTGCCGGGCGCACGGCTGGGGCGAGCGATCGGTGATCGGGCACCTGGAGTGGCAGCCGGGCAAGGTCGATCCGCGCGGCTTCACCATGAGCTCGATGCGCACCAGGATCGGCAAGCGGCTGGGCGGCTCGCCGGACGGGCCATCCCAGCCGCCTCCGAGACCGACGTACGAGCCGTTCCCCGGGGCATCCTTCTTCAAGGCCGGCCGCAACAGCCCGATCGTGACGGCGATGGGCAAACGGCTGGTGGCCGAGGGCTGCGGTCGGTACGCGGTGGGCCCCGGCCCGGCCTGGTCGACGGCGGACCGGAACTCGTACGCGGCCTGGCAGCGCAAGCTGGGCTACACGGGCACGGACGCGGACGGCGTCCCGGGGAAGACCAGCTGGGACCGGCTCAAGGTGCCCAACGTGTGAGCCGGCGCCGGAGCCGGAACCGTACCGCCGACGGGCCTGCAGCTCGACGGGCTACAGCTCGACGGGCCTCCATCGCGATCGGGTCCTCCATCGCGATCGGGCCTACAGCGCGATGGCCAGCAGGACGCACGCAGCCAGCACGAAGGCGGTGCGGAGCTGGTGGAAGGTGTTCCAGCGGGGTTCGAAGGCCTGACGTGCGGCGCTGTCGTCGCCGCCCTCCAACTTCGCGAGGGCGTTGTTGAGCGGGATGTTCCCGGCGATCGTGACCAGGTGACCGGCGACCACACAGACGAGCGCCCCCACGAGTGCGGGGCCCTCCACCGAGTCGTGCTCGCCGAGTCCGGTGAAGAGCGCGGCGGCGGGCAGGGCGACGACGCCGAGGAAGAGGACGAGGAAGAGGGGTCCGGGGACCTTCTCGTTGAAGCGGCGCATCGCCGCCGTGAACTGCTCGTCCGTCAGTACGGCGAGGCCGGGCATGATCGCGATCAGGAACGACAGCATGAAGCCCGCGTAGAGGCCGGTGACGATCACGGAGAGCACCAGGAACAGGGAGGTCATGGCGGTCATCATGACCGGCGACAGCCGTTCGCACAGCCATATTCCGCATGACTGTGCGAACGTCGTGCGCCGGCGGCGGTGCCGGCCGGATCAGCCGATCTCCCCCTCGCCCGTGTCTCCCCCGTCCTCCGGCCCGGTCCCGTTCCTGAGCGCCTCCGCCTGTCCGATCGCCGTCGCCAGCTTCCGTACGGAACTGTCCTCGGTCTCGTCCGCCAGCTTCGTGGCCCGGGAGGCCAGTTCCCCCAGGGCGGGCGTGCCGGGCAGGTCACCGCCCCGCAGGGTGTCCGCGAAGTACGCCGCCACTGCCGCCACTTGGAGCCGCTGCGCATCTCCGCCCCACAGCTTGCCGTCGATCGTCCCGGTCCGCGCGGAGCCGCTCTCCTCGTACGCCTTGCGGGTCTTGGGGTCGAGCCAGCGCACGGTCGCCTCGGCCACCGGGCCCGACGCGCCCTCGCGCAGCCGGACGGCGTAGAGCGCGGTCACCGTGTGACCGGGGCCGACCTCGCCGCCGTCGACGCCGTCGTCGCGGAAATCCTCGTCGGCGACCTTGCGGTTCTCGTAGCCGATCAGCCGGAACTGCTTCACCGTCTTGCGGTCGAAGGCCACCTGGGCCTTGGCGTCGCGCGCCCGGAGTTCGATGTGGGCGGGCAGCTGGTCGACGAAGACCTTGCGGGCCTGCTCCTCGTCACCGACGTACGTGGTGTGGCCGTCGCCCCGGTTGGTGAGCCGCTCCATGAACGCGTCGCCGTAGTCGCTGCCGACGCCGACCCCGAAGAGGGTGATGCCGTACTCGCGGCGGGCGGCGTCGATCTTCTCCAGGATGCCGTCGGCGTTGGTGTCGCCGGTGTTGGCGAGGGCGTCGGAGAGCAGCACCACCCGGTTGTTCACGCCCTTGCGGTGGCCCTTGACGGACTCCTCGTAGCCCCGCCTGATTCCCGCCTCCACATTGGTGGACTGGGCGGCCTCCATCTCGGCCACCGCGTCCCGGATCTTGTTCCGGTTGCCCTTGAGGCGGGTCATCGGCAGTCGTGTCTCGGCCTCGTCGCTGAAGGTGACCAGGGAGACGGAGTCGTCGTCGCGCAGTTCGTCGGTCAGGATGTTCAGGGACTTCTTGGCCAGCCCCAGGCGGCCGGGGCCGGCCATGGAACCGGAGATGTCGACGACGAACGTGAGCGAGGCGGGCGGGCGTTCGCTGCTCGGCGGGGCGGCCTTGGTGGCCAGCCCCACCCTCAGCAGCGACCAG
Organism: Streptomyces sp. NPDC006261; assembly: GCF_040613515.1. Classification (NCBI taxonomy): domain Bacteria; kingdom Bacillati; phylum Actinomycetota; class Actinomycetes; order Kitasatosporales; family Streptomycetaceae; genus Streptomyces; species Streptomyces sp. NPDC006261. The sequence continues at coordinate 20,844 of NZ_JBEXSI010000018.1, read as the reverse complement.
TCGGAGGCGCCGGAGCCCCCGCCGATGCGCGCTCCGTCGACCGTGACGGAGAACCCGTTGCCCCTGGGCCGCTCGTACCCCTGGCGGAAGCTGTTGACGAACTCCTCCGGCCGTACGTCCGCCGCGTCGGGCAGCCTGCCGTCACCGAGGGTGCGGCGCGCGTAGCCGTAGCTGGCGGTGTCCACGTCCAGGGCGAAGGTGGAGAGGTAGTCCGGCGCGGCGATGTCCGGCTTGGCCGTGTCCCCCTTCTCCCCGCCTTCCCCGGACCCGGACGCGGGCTGCCTGCCCTTCTCCGGGGCCGCCGCGCCCGGTGCGGGCTGCGCGCCGGTCGTGCCCTCCGCCGGGCGTGCGCCGGAGCGCTTGTCCGCGGTGGCGCCGCCCGACGAGCCGTCGGCGCTGCACGCGGTGAGCAGCATCCCGGCGGCGAGCAGGAGCGCCACCGCCCCGGGCCTGCCCCCCGCCCAGCCCCCTGCCCGCGCCTCTGTTCGCCTGCCGTTTCGCTGGTCCATCCGTAACCCCCCACGTCATCACGGTGTCGCGTTCCTTCTCCGACACCTGTGAATGTGACGTACGGGGCCGCCGACCGGAGTCGACGAAAGCGTTGCGGAACCATCTCGATGCGGCAACAGAGGCCGGGCAGGGCACCTTTGCGCCCGCCAAACCCGCGGAACATCAGGTTCAGGACACGATGTCCTTACGACTGAACCCGCGGAACGCCAGAGCGAACAGGATCAGGGCGTACGTCACCGAGATCGCCGCCCCCTTGATCATGCCGCCCCACTCCAGTTCCGGCTGGAGCGCGTCGGCCCACGCGAACTGCCAGTGCGCGGGCAGGAAGTCGCGCCAGGAGCCGAGCGCGGTGACCGCGTCGAGCACGTTGCCGACGATGGTGAGGCCGACCGCTCCGCCGACCGCGCCGAGCGGGGCGTCCGTCTTCGTCGAGAGCCAGAACGCCAGCCCCGCCGTGACGAGTTGGGAGACGAAGATGAACGCGACGACGAGCGCGAGGCGCGGAACGGTGTCCCCGGCGGCCAGCGCTCCCCCGGTGGGCAGTTTCAACGGGCCCCACCCGTAGGCCGCCGTGCCCGCCGCCAGGGCGACGAGCGGCAGCAGCACCATCGCGGCGAGGCTGAAGCCGAGGGCGACGACGAGCTTGGACCACAGCAGCCGGGTCCGGGGCACGGGCGCGGCGAGCAGGTAGCGCAGTGAGGACCAGCTCGCCTCGGAGGCGACGGTGTCCCCGCAGAACAGGGCCACCGGCACCACCAGCAGGAAGCCGGCCGAGACGAAGAGGGAGGTGGCGGCGAAGTTCGCGGCGGACTCCGTCGCCACGTCCATCAGGTTGATCCGGCCCCCGCCCCGGCCTCCACCGCCGCCGTCCTCGCCGTCCGGCGTGCCGCCGATCGCGAAGGCGACGATCAGGATGAAGGGGAGGGCGGCGAGGATCCCGCCCATGAGCAGGGTGCGGCGGCGGCGCAGCTGCCGCATGGCCTCGACGCGGAGGGGGAGCGTGCGCCCGGCGCGGTAGCCGGCGGCTTCCGGGTGCTCGGCCTCCACCCGGGTCTCGGGGGGCTGTACGGGGGCGCTCATGCTGCTCCTCCGGAGATCAGGGTGAGGAAGGCGTCCTCCAGGCGGCGGTGCGGGCCGACGCCGGTGACCGGGACGTCGAGCCGGACCAGATCGGCGACGAGCCGCGAGGTGGTCGCCCCGTCGAGGCGGACGAGGAGCCCGCGCCCTTCGTCGGTGCGGACGGCTGAGCCGATGCCGGGCAGCGACGCGACCTTCTCGACGAGCGGCTCGGACACCTCGTCGGCCGTGGTCACCAGGATCATGTCGCCGGATCCGGTGATCTCGGCGACCGGCCCGGCCTGCACGAGCCGGCCCCGGTCCATGACGACCAGGTGGGTGCAGGACTGCTCCACCTCGGAGAGGAGGTGGCTGGAGACGATGACGGTCCGGCCCCCGGCCGCGTAACGGATCATCACGTCCCGCATCTCGCGGATCTGCGGCGGGTCGAGCCCGTTGGTCGGCTCGTCGAGGATGAGCAGGTCCGGCATGCCGAGCATGGCCTGCGCGATGGCGAGCCGCTGCCGCATGCCCTGGGAGTACGTCCGTACGGCACGGGCGAGCGCGTCCCCGAGGCCGGCGATCTCCAGGGCCTCCTCGATGTGGGCGTCCTCGGCGGGACGGCCGGTGGCCTGCCAGTACAGGTCCAGGTTGGCGCGCCCGGAGAGGTGCGGCAGGAAGCCCGCGCCCTCGACGAAGGCGCCCACGCGGGAGAGGACCGGGGCACCGGGGCGGATGGCCTGCCCGAAGACGCGGATCTCGCCCTCGTCGGGGGTGATGAGCCCCATGAGCATGCGCAGGGTGGTGGTCTTGCCCGCGCCGTTGGGGCCCAGCAGCCCGAGCACCTGGCCCTTCTCCACGCGGAAGGAGAGCTCGCGCACGGCGTACCGGTCGACGGACTTCGCGTACTTCTTCGAGAGCCCGGTGATCTGGAGCGGTACGTCGGTGAGCGCGGGGTCCGGCGCCGGGGTCGCGGTGCGGCGGCGCGCGGTGAGCAGGAGGGCGGCCGCGACGACGAGGGCGGCGGCCGGGAGGCCCCAGGTCCACCAGGGGAGGGCGGCCGCCGCGGTGGTGACGGCGGGTGCGGTGGGGACGGTCAGCGGTCCGTGGGCCGTCACGGTGTACGTGGCGGGCTCGGCGGGGGACGCGTAGCCGAGGTCGGTCGCGGAGAAGACGAGCCGCATCCGGTGCCCGGCGTCGAACTCGTGGTCCACGGCGGGCAGTGCCAGCTCGATCGGCTTGCCCTGCTGGTCGGGGGTGATCCGGTAGGGGGCGACGAGCTGGGAGGGCAGCACCTGCTGCCTGCCGTCCGGCGACACGTCGTACACCTTGCCGAAGAGCACCGCGTCGCGGCCCTCGGTCGCCTTGACGTGCACGCGGACGGTGGGGGTGCCGGTGACGTGTACGGAAGTGGCCAGCGGGGCCGACTCGAAGCGGCCGAACTGCCCGGGGAAGTCGAGCGAGAGCCCGACGCCGAGCGAGGAGAGCTGGGAGAGGCCGCCGCCGACACCGGGGACGGCGGAGATGGCGGGCGGTGCGGAGCCGGCGGGGTTGCGGAAGGTTTCCGTGGAGCCGGTGGATGTGGTGGCGGTGCCGGTTCCGGCGGACGCGCCTGCGCCTCGGGCCTGGAGCGGGATCTCCCGGCCGCCGCTGCGCAGCCCCGGGTAGGTGTCGCTGCTCGCGCCGCGTTTGAGGGCGGTGCCGTCGGTGGAGTCGATGCCTCCGGTACGGGTGACGCGGAAGGCGGGTCCGGTGTCGGTAGCGGTCTCCTCCTTCAGGTAGCGGTCGAACCAGGAGCCGACGCGCCCTTCGACGCGCCCGGTCTCGTTGTCGCCGCCGTCGTGACCGCCGGAGATCCAGTCGACGGAGACGGGTGCGCCGTTGGCGCTGATCGCCTTCTGCATCGCGTCGGCGTGGCCGAGCGGGAAGAGGGAGTCGGACTGTCCCTGGAGGAGGAGCGAGGGCACCTTGATGCGGTCGGCGACGGCGGAGGGCGACCGCTCGGTGAGCAGGGCGCGGGCCTCGGCGTCGGGCTTGCCGCTGACCGCGACCCGCTCGTACATCTCGCAGAGCCGCTTCTCGAACTTCTCGCAGCCTCCGCCGGAGGTCACGAAGATCCCGGCCCAGAGCTTCTTGAAGACCCCGTCCGGGAAGAGGGCGTCGGCCAGGTTCCAGTACGTGATCACGGGCGCGATGGCGTCGACCCGCTGGTCGTGCCCGGCGGCGAGCAAAGAGACGGCCCCGCCGTAGGAGGCACCGGTGAGGCCGACCCGGGGGTCGCCCTTCTTGTCCAGCTCGACCTCGGGCCGCTCGGCCAGCCAGTCGATGAGCCCGGAGACGTCCTTGACCTCGCGGCCGGGGTCGTTGAGGGAGATCTCTCCGCCGGACTTGCCGAACCCGCGCGCCGACCAGGTCAGCACCGCGTACCCGTCGGCGGCCAGCTTCTCGGCCTGGGCCCGTACGTCGTTCTTGCTGCCGCCGAAGCCGTGGCCGATGAGCACGGCCGGCCGCCGACCGGAACCTCCGGCGGTGAAGTACGAGGTGTCGATCGGCACACCGCCCGGCCGCAGCATCCGGTCCTCGCGCTGCACGGCGGGCGGGCCGTCGTCGGCGACGGCGGTCCAGGTGCCGCCGCCCACGAGCACGGCGAGCGCGGCGAGCGCCGCGGCCCACCGGCCAGGTGTTTGGGGCAGCAGGCGCCGCCATCGAACAGTAGGGGTCTCCATCCCTCGACCCTAAACGGAGGATGCCACCGGCCGAAGTGCCGCCAGGGTGAGGTGGGCGGCCTCCCTGAGAGGTACGGTGCGCCCTCCCCGTACTCCGGATGCGGTAGGGGCTTTATCCCGGCCGAAGCCCATTGCGGACATTGGCCGCGCAACGACCGCGGCGGGTCCGGCTACCGCCCGGCCGGCGCCGGCCGCGGAGCGTCGAGTTCGAGCGGCGTCTCCACCGGCAGCAGGGCGGCGGCCCGCTCCCGCTCCCCCGCACGCACCGCCGCGTGCACCTCGCGGGCGAGCGGGGTGACATCGCGTACGGAGACGGTCCACTCGTCCGCGTAACGCCGGGCCGCCTCCCCGCTCAGCCCCAGCTGGAGGGATCGGTACGGGAGCGGGTTCAGGTCGAGGTCGCGCTCTGGGTCCCACTGCACCCGGGCGGGGGCGGCGCGCAGGCGCTGCTTCCAGGACGCCTCGTCGGGGTGCACATCGCGTACATAGTGGGAGAGTTCGGCGTGCGCGAGGGCCCACTCCAGGCCGCTCCGGGCGATCTCGACGGCGAGGACGACCTCCTGGCCCTCCTTGGTGCCCCAGCCGCAGCGGTACATCATCCACAGGAAGCTGGGCTTGATCCACGTCATCCGGTCCCGCTTCCACTCGGCGGGGAACCGCCCGTCGCGCGCGGCGGGGATGCCGATGGCGGGCCGGTACGCCTGGTAGACGGTGACCGTGGTGGCGGTGTGCAGCGCGCGGATCTCGTAACGGGGCGGGAGCGCGGGGGTGTTCATGGGCCCCACAATGCGGTACGGGTCCGCGGCCCGGCATCCCGTTTTCCGCAGCCGCCCCTCTGTACGTCCCTCCGCGCCGTCCCTCCACGGACCGCCGCCGTCCCTTCCGACCGGTTCGCCCCCCGCCGACCGGCGGGGGTCATCCACCGCCGCCGGGCGGATTCCCCGGGCGGGGCCCGCTGCCAGGCTGCTGGGCGTTGTTGTTCACCAGGGGCCCGTTCCCGGGCCGTCAGCAAGGACGCACATGTCTCGCACCACCGACCGATCCATCCGCCGCCACCGCGGCGCCGCCCGGATACTCGTCGCCGCCTGCACCGCCGGTGCCGTACTCCTCACCGCGACGGCCGCCGAGGCCGACAGCGTCTCCACCGCCCGTCGGCCGTACCTGACCCGAACCCTCCCGGAGCGGAACGAAGCGTGACCATGCACATCGAATACGACCACGAGAACGACCTCGCGTACGTCGCCCTCGTCGCGCGCATCGCCGATGGAACCGCCGTCCGGCAGTTCACTCTGGAGACCCCCAGCGGCGCGGACCTGAACCTCGACTTCGACGAGGCGGGGCGGCTGCTCGGCATCGAGGTCGTCGGAGCCCGGGCCGGGCTGCCGGAACAGCTCCTCCGCCGGGCCTCGGGCCCTGACGCGTAGGCAGTACGGAACCGGCCGCGCGGGCCAGAGGGGGAACGCGGCGCGGACGAGGAATCCGCCGCCGGGCAGCGGGGCCGCGGTGAACGAGCCGCCGAGGAGCTGTGCCCTCTCCCGCAGGCCGACCAGGCCCATCCCGCCGGCGGGCAGCCCCGGTTGACCGGCGCTCCCGTCGGGGGCGGTGTTGCGCACCTCCACGTGCAGCCGCCCGTCGGCGGGTCCCACCCCCACCTGGGCCGAGGCCCCGGGGGCGTGCTTGCGTACGTTGGTGAGCGCTTCCTGCACCGTCCGGTACGCGGCCCGCTCCACGGCCTCGGGGAGCGGGCCGGCGAGGTCGCCGAGGTGCAGCTCCACCGGCAGCGCGCTCTCCTCGACCAGCCTGCGTCAGACCGTCCACGTCGGGCATCCGGATGTCCAGCAGCAGCACGTCCGGCGGTGGCGCGCGACCGTCTCCGCCGCGCCCGCTCCGCCGCAGTCGGCGACCACGGCGATGTCCGCGGCCGTACCGAGGATCGCCCGCAGGCCCGAACGGACCAGCGGCTCGTCATCCACGACGACGACCCGAATCACCTGTGCTCCCCTCGCCCCGTACACCACAAGTCCACGAAGGGTACGACAATCACGAAAACGCCCGCCCGTGGCGTCATCGTCGCTACGGGCGGGCGGGAACCTGCGTCGGGGCGGTCAGTGGTTGCGCGGGAAGCCCAGGTCGACGCCGGCCGGGGCGTCCGCCGGGTCCGGCCAGCGGGTGGTGACGACCTTGCCGCGGGTGTAGAAGTGCACGCCGTCGTTGCCGTAGATGTGGTGGTCCCCGAAGAGGGAGTCCTTCCAGCCTCCGAAGGAGTGGTAGCCCACCGGGACCGGGATCGGCACGTTGACGCCGACCATGCCGGCCTCGACCTCCAGCTGGAAGCGGCGGGCCGCGCCGCCGTCACGGGTGAAGATCGCGGTGCCGTTGCCGAACGGCGAGGCGTTCATGAGGGCGACGCCGTCGTCGTACGTCTCCACGCGGAGCACGCACAGGACCGGGCCGAAGATCTCGTCCTTGTACGCGTCGGAGTCGGTGGAGACCTTGTCCAGCAGGGAGAGGCCGATCCAGTGGCCGTCCTCGAAGCCCTCCACCGTGTGGCCCGTGCCGTCGAGGACGACCTCCGCGCCCTGGGCGGCCGCGCCCGTGACGTAGGAGGCGACCTTGTCGCGGTGGGCGGCGGTGATCAGGGGGCCCATCTCGGAGGTGGGGTCGTTGCCGGGGCCGATCTTGATCTTCTCGGCGCGCTCGCGGATCTTGGCGACCAGCTCGTCGCCGATCGCGCCGACCGCGACGACCGCCGAGATCGCCATGCAGCGTTCACCGGCGGAGCCGTACGCCGCCGAGACCGCCGCGTCGGCCGCCGCGTCCAGGTCGGCGTCCGGGAGGACGAGCATGTGGTTCTTCGCGCCGCCGAGGGCCTGGACGCGCTTGCCGTTGGCGGAGGCCGTGGCGTGGATGTAGCGGGCGATGGGGGTGGAGCCGACGAAGGAGACGGCCGCCACGTCGGGGTGGTTGAGCAGGCCGTCGACCGCGACCTTGTCACCGTGCAGGACGTTGAGGACGCCGTCCGGAAGGCCGGCCTCCGCTGCCAGCTCGGCCAGCAGGCTGGCGGCTGACGGGTCCTTCTCGCTCGGCTTGAGCACGAACGTGTTACCGCACGCGATCGCCAGCGGGAACATCCACATCGGCACCATGGCCGGGAAGTTGAACGGGGTGATGCCCGCGACCACGCCGATGGACTGACGGATCGAGGAGACGTCGACCCGGTTGGAGACCTGGGTGGAGAGCTCACCCTTGAGCTGGGTGGTGATCCCGCACGCCAGCTCGACGATCTCCAGACCCCGGGCGACCTCGCCCAGCGCGTCCGAGTGCACCTTGCCGTGCTCGGCGGTGATCAGCGCGGCGATGTCGTCGCGGTGGGCGTCCAGCAGCGCGCGGTAACGGAAGAGGATCGTGGTGCGCTGGGCGAGGGAGGACGTGCCCCAGGTCGCGTACGCGGCCTTCGCCGCGGCCACCGCGGCGTCGACCTCTTCCGTCGAGGCGAGCGCCACCTGCGTGGTCACCGCGCCGGTGGCCGGGTCCGTGACCGGACCGTACCTGCCCGACGTGCCCTCCACTGTCTTGCCGCCGATCCAGTGGTTGACGGTCTTCGTCATGACGTACTCCTTCAGGCTTCAGGCAGGCGCAGGGGTGGTTTCACAGGTGGCGGCGTCGGGCGGCGACCTGCCGGTCGTACTCCTCCCGGGCCTTGACCGCCGCCGGACGGCTCGCGGTTTCGGCTACCGGAACATTCCACCACGCCTGTGCCGGAGGGGGGCCCGACACAGTGTCGGGCGTTTCGGTCTCGACGTAGACACAAGTGGGGCCCTCCGCGCCGCGGGCCTCGGCGAGGGCTTTGCGCAGGTCGTCGACGGTGGTGGCGCGCAGGACACGCACGCCGAGGGAGGCCGCGTTGGCGGCGAGGTCGACGGGGAGCGGCGGGCCGGTGAAGCCGCCGTCGGGGTCGCGGTGGCGGTAGGCCGTACCGAAGCGCTCGCCGCCGACCGCCTCGGAGAGGCCGCCGATGGAGGCGTATCCGTGGTTCTGGAGGACCAGCAGTTTCAGGGGCAGGTTCTCCTGGACGGCGGTGACGATCTCGGTGGGGTTCATCAGGTACGTGCCGTCGCCGACGAGCGCCCAGACGGGGCGCGGACGCCCATGGGTTCTGGTGGCGAGCATGACGCCGATCGCGGCCGGGATCTCGTAGCCCATACAGGAGTAGCCGTACTCGACGTGGTACTGGTCGCGGGAGCGGGTGCGCCAGAGCCTGTGCAGGTCGCCGGGGAGAGAACCGGCGGCGTTGATGAGGATGTCCTCCTCCGTGACCAGGGTGTCGAGGAGGCCGAGGACCTGGGTCTGGGTGGGGCGTGCGGTGGGGTCGGTGGTGGTGAAGGATGCCTCGACCTGTTCCTCCCACGCCTCCTTCGCGCCGGTGTACTCCGTCTCGTACGCCGGGTCGACCCGGTACCTCCAGCCGGCGAGCGCCGCCGTGAGCGCCTCCAGGCCGGTGCGGGCGTCGGCGACCAGGGGGCGGGCGGCGAGCTTGTGGGCGTCGGAGCCGGTGATGTTGAGGTTGAGGAAGCGGACGGCCGGGTTCCCGAAAAGGGTGCCGGAGGCGGTGGTGAAGTCCGTGTACCGGGTGCCGATGCCGATCACCAGGTCGGCGGTGCGGGCCAGCTCGTCGGCGGTGGCGGTGCCGGTGTGGCCGATGCCGCCCACGTCCGCCGGGTGGTCGTGGCGCAGGGCCCCCTTGCCCGCCTGGGTGAAGGCGGCCGGGATGCGGGTGGCGGCGGTGAAGGCGGCGAGCGTCTCCTCGGCAGCGCTGTGGCGGACCCCGCCGCCCGCCACGATCAGGGGGCGGCGGGCGGAGCGCACCGCCCGTACCGCCGCTTCCAGCTCGGACGCGTCGGGCGCCGGCCTGCGGACCCGCCAGACCCGCTCGGCGAAGAACGCCTCCGGCCAGTCGTACGCCTCCGCCTGCACGTCCTGCGGCAGCGCGAGCGTGACCGCACCCGTCTCGGCGGGGTCGGCAAGGACCCGCATCGCCTGGAGGGCCGCCGGAATCAGTGCTTCCGGGCGGGTGACCCGGTCGAAGTAGCGCGAGACGGGGCGCAGGCAGTCGTTGACCGATACGTCACCGGCGTACGGGACTTCGAGCTGCTGGAGTACGGGGTCGGCGGGCCGGGTCGCGAAGGTGTCGCCGGGGAGGAGGAGGACGGGGAGGTGGTTGATGGTGGCGAGGGCGGCGCCGGTGACGAGGTTGGTGGCGCCCGGGCCGATGGAGGTGGTCACCGCGTGCGCGGAGAGCCGGCCGGACTGGCGCGCGTATCCCACGGCCGCGTGCACCATGGCCTGTTCGTTGCGGCCCTGGAGGTACGGCATGCGGGGCGCGTTCCGGTTCCCGTTGCCCGCCTCCACGAGCGCCTGGCCGATCCCGGCGACGTTGCCGTGGCCGAAGATGCCCCAGGTGGCGTTGATCAGGCGGTGGCGGCGGCCGTCGCGCTCGGTGTACTGGCGGGCGAGGAAGGCGACCAGGGCCTGAGCGGTGGTCAGGCGGCGGGTGGGGGCGGGGGCCGGCCGTGCGTTCGGGGGTCTCGCTCCGTCGGTGTGACTCGCGGGACTCGGCCCGTCGGTGTCGCTCGCGGGACTCGCTCCGTCGGTGTGACTCGCGGGACTCGTCGGGCTCAAGGCGTTACCTCCGGGCCGGGCGACGGATGCGCCGTGTCCGGGCGGGCCGTCTGCGGATGCGCCGTGTACAGCGGCAGTCTGGCGTCGACCGGCTCGTTTCGCCAGGTGTCGCGGATCCATCCGTGGTCCGGATGGTCGCGGATCAGCCAGGCCCGCTCCTCCCCCGGCCCGGCCATGACGTTCAGGTAGTACAGCGTGCGGCCGGGCGGGGCGATGGACGGCCCGTGCCAGCCGTCGGGGATGAGGACCGCGTCGCCGCTGCCGACCTCGGCGAGGACATCCGTACCGCCCTCGCGCGACGGCGAGACCCGGTGGTAGCCGAGGCCGCCGCCCTCCACCTCGAAGTAGTAGATCTCCTCCAGCTCGCACTCCTCGCCCGGCACGTGCTCGTCGTGCTTGTGGGGCGGGTAGGAGGACCAGTTGCCGCCGGGCGTGAGGACCTCGACGGCGATCAGGCGGTCGCAGTCGAAGGTGCCGGCGGCGGCGAAGTTGTTGACCTGGCGCGAACAGGTACCGGTGCCGCGCAGCTCGACGGGTACCTCCGGCGCGGGGCCGTAGCGAGCGGGGAGTCGTCGCTCGCACTTCGCTCCTGCCAGGGCGAAGCGGCCTCCTGCGCCGGAGGCGATCTGTGCCCGGTCGCCGCGCGGCACGTAGGCGAAATCGCTCACCCCGCTGAACACGCTTTCCCGGCCCAGCAGTTCAAAGGTGTCACCTGCCGTATGCACCGTACAGCCACCGGCCAACGGCAGGATGATCCATTCGCACTCCCCGGTGACGAGCGTATGAACTCCGCCCGGCTCCAGCTCCAGAACGCGCAGACTGGACCGGTCCCATCCGGCCGTTTCGGGGTCGATGTCCAAGGCATAGGGTCCGCGCCCCGCGCTGCCGGAGGGCAGGTGGTGGCGTGCGCCGCGGCGCTCCTTGTGCGTGTACATACCCACTCCCTACCCGTCCTTCCCCGGCTGCAGCAGCGATACGGCCGTGTCGACGGCTGCCGCCACGTCCCCGTCGACCGGGTAGAGCAGCGAACGCCCCACGACCAGCCCCCGTACGGTCGGCAGCCGCAGCGCCTCGCGCCACTTCCCGTACGCCCCGTCCAGGTCGTCGCCCACCTCGCCGCCGAGCAGGACTGCGGGCAGCGTGGACGTCTCCATGACCTGGGCCATGTCGTCCGGGTCCTCGGTGACGGGGACCTTGAGCCAGGTGTACGCGGAGGTCCCGGCCAGGCCCGACGCGATGGCGATGGAGGTGGCGACGGCGGTGGCGCCCAGGTCGTTGCGCAGGCGGCCGTCGACGCGCCGGCAGAGGAACGGTTCGACGAAGACCGGCAGCCGGTACGCGGCCATCGCGTCGATGGTGCGGGCGGCGGCGTGCAGGGTGTCCAGGGACCCCGGGTCGTCGTGGTCGATGCGGAGCAGCAGCTTCCCCGCGTCGAACCCGTGGCGGACCAGGTCCTCGGGCCGGTGCCCGGTGAACCGGTCGTCCAGCTCGAAGGCGGCGCCCGCGAGCCCGCCCCGGTTCATGGAGCCCATGACGACCTTGTTCTCCAGGGCGCCGAGGAGGAGCAGGTCGTCCAGGACGTCGGCGGAGGCGAGGACGCCGTCGACTCCGGGGCGGGAGAGGGCGAGGCACAGCCGCTGGAGGAGCTCGAACCGGTTGGCCATGGCGAGCGCCCGGTCCCCGACGGCGAGGGCGCCGCGCGCGGGGTGGTCGGCGGCGATGATCATCAGTCGGCCGGGGTGGGGTGCGCTCTCGCGGACGGTGGAGGTGTCTGTCGTACGGAGCAGGGGGCGCCGCTTCCGTCGGGCGGCGGCTTCGGCAACGGCTTCGGGGTGCTCGGCGCGGAGCCGGACGAGGTCGCGGACGGAGGGTGCGGCGGGGGTCATGAGCCCGCTCCGGAGGGCCCGGAGGTGATGTCTTCCGTGACCGCGCCCTCCGCGAGAGCCCGCTCCACCTCGTCCGGGAAGGGCATCGCGGAGGAGCAGGCGAGGCGGGAGGCGACGATGGCCCCGGCGGCGTTCGCGTACCGCATGATCCGGGCGACGTCCCAGCCGGCGAGCAGCCCGTGGCAGAGCGCCCCGCCGAACGCGTCCCCGGCGCCGAGCCCGTTGACCACCTCCACCGGCAGGGGCGGCACATCGGCGGTGGAACCGTCGCGGTGGACGGCGAGGACGCCCCTCGGCCCCTGCTTGACGACGGCGAGCTCCACCCCGGCCGCGAGCAGGGCGCGGGCGGCGGCGTGCGGTTCGCGCTCGCCGGTCGCGATCTCGCACTCGTCGATGTTGCCGACGGCGACGGTGGCGTGGGCGAGCGCTTCCCGGTAGCGGGCGGACGCCACCGAGCTGTGGTCTCCGCCGTCCCAGAACATCGGCCGCCAGTCGAGGTCGAACACGGTCGCGGTGGGGGGCGCCTCGGCCAGGCTCTCGCTGCGGGCTCGGAGAGCGGCCAGCGTCGCGGTCCGGCTCGGCTCGGCACTGAGTCCGGTACCGGTCATCCAGAAGATCCGCGCCTCGCGCACCGCGTCGAGGTCGAGGTCCGGCGGGTGGATCTCCAGATCGGGCGCCTTGGGCTGCCGGTAGAAGTAGAGGGGGAAGTCGTCCGGCGGGAAGATCTCGCAGAAGGTGACCGGGGTCGGATACTCCTCGACCTCCGTCACCCACCGGTCGTCCACGCCGAAGCCCTTGAGCTCCTGGTGAAGGTACTCCCCGAAGGCGTCCCGGCCGGTCCGGGTGATCAGCGCCGTCCGCCGTCCCAGCCGCGCCGCCGCCACCGCGACGTTCGCCGGGGAGCCGCCGAGGAACTTGCCGAACGTCTCGACCCTGGCGAGCGGCACCCCGATGGCCAGGGGGTAGAGGTCCACCCCGATGCGCCCCATGGTGATCACGTCGTACGGCTCAGGCATACGCATCCCTTCGGCCCCCGATGGCCTGCTGATCCCAGGTCTAGTCCCCTCCCGGGAACCCTGTCAATATTTTGTCCGGACATTCGGACGAACTCTTGACACTCGTCCGTACGGGCCGCGACGCTGGGCGATATGACCCCCTCCGCACCCTCTTCGGCCCGCATCCGCATCGGCTCGGCACCCGATTCGTGGGGGGTGTGGTTCCCCGAGGACCCGCAGCAGGTGCCCTGGCAGCGCTTCCTCGACGAGGTGGCCGAGGCCGGGTACGCGTGGATCGAGCTCGGTCCGTACGGCTACCTGCCCACCGACCCTGCCCGACTGGCGGACGAGACCCGCAGCCGTGGGCTGACCGTCTCCGCCGGCACCGTCTTCACTGGATTGCACCACGGTCCTGATGTCTGGGACCGGACCTGGGCGCATGTCGCGGACATCGCCGAACTGACCCGGGCCATGGGCGCCGAACACCTGGTCGTCATCCCCTCCTTCTGGCGCGACGACAAGACGGGCGAGGTGCTGGAGGGCCGCACGCTCACGCCCGCGCAGTGGCGGGACCTGACGACCCAGACCGAGCGGCTCGGCCGGGAGGTCCGCGAGCGCTACGGGCTCGGCATCGTCGTCCACCCGCACGCGGACACCCACATCGACAGCGAGGAGAACGTCAACCGCTTCCTCGACGCCACCGACCCCTCCCTGGTCTCGCTCTGTCTGGACACCGGGCACTACGCCTACTGCGGCGGCGACAGCGTCAAGCTCATCGAGACCTACGGGGAGCGCATCGGCTACCTCCACCTCAAGCAGGTCGACCCCGAGATCCTGGCGGCGGTGGTGGCCGACGGGATCCCGTTCGGCCCGGCCGTGGCGCGGGGCGTCATGTGCGAACCGCCTGGCGGCGTGCCCGCCCTGGAACCCGTCCTGGACGCTGCGCGCGCCCTGGATATCGACCTGTTCGCGATCGTGGAACAGGACATGTACCCGTGCGACCCGGACAGGCCGCTCCCGATCGCGCGCCGCACCCGCGAGTTCCTCCGCTCCTGCGGACGGCCCCGAACGCCCGGCGCGGCGAGCTGAATCCGCCCGGTCACACCCCCGTACGCCCGTCGATACGCTCGCGGATCAGGTCGGCGTGCCCGCAGTGGCGCGCGTACTCGCCGATCATGTGCGTGTAGATCCAGCGCAGCGTCACCTCCCCGCCCATGAACGGGCTGGTGTCGTCGAGTCCCCGGCCCGCGCAGTTCTCCCGTCCCCGCCGGACCTCCCCTTCCCACACCGCCACCGCGCTCTCGTACGTGGCGTCCTCGGCGAGCTCGAACCCGCCGTCGTGCCCACCGCCCCCGCCCGCGCCCCCGTCGGCGGGGGCGAACAACGGCGGGACGTCCTCCTGCACAAGGACCCGCCGGAACCAGTTCCGCTCCACGGCAGCGGCGTGCTGGACCAGGCCGAGCAACGTGATCGACGAGGGCGTCGCGGACGCCTCACGGAGCCGTTCCTCCGGCAACTCCGCGCACTTCTGGGCGAGAGTGGCGCGGTAGAAGTCGAGCCAGCTCTCCAGCGAGGTCCTCTCATCGGCGACCAAAGGGGGCATCGGACGTTCGGAAGTGCTCATGGTCGTCATCGTGACATCCGGGTCTGACATCGCCCGGGCTCCGCACCACAGTTGGCTGTTCGCCCCTTCTGTCACAGCAGTCACTGTTTCGCCACACATATCTCCGTTACGCGGGTTTTCCGTCACAGGCGCACAACAGCCCCACCCCGCCTGCCGTTCGACGTCGTTCAACCGGGCGCAGGCCGCGTGAACACCGGCGCAGAACCGGCGGACAGAACCGGCAGACAGAAGCGGTCAGAACAGAGCAGCACAGAGAGGTGTCACGGATGACGGACAGAGCACTCTGGTCCTACAAGGACATTGCCGCGCACATCCAGGTCCAGCCGGACACCGTCCGCTCCTACCGCAAACACGGCCTCCTTCCCCCGCCCGACCAGGTGAAGAACGGGAAGCCCTATTGGTACGGCGACACCGTCCGCGCCTGGGTCGCCTCCCGCCCGCGCAACCGGGGCCGCTGACCCCGGTCCGCCGGCACCCGGCCCCTACTGCTGGGGCTCCTTGCGGAACAACGCCGTCCAGAGAAAGGACTCACCGAAGACCGGGGACCCGGGCGCCTCGTCGCGCATGCGACGCAGCTCGATCTCCGTCAGGTCCGAGAAGATGCCGCGCAACTCCTCGGAGGTGTAGGCGAGCCCGCCGCCCAGACTCCCCCGCCGGTAGAGCTCCTCGTCCGGCAGTTCGGAGCCCATGCCGCCCTCCCCCGCCGCGAAGCAGGTGAGAGCGAAACGGCCGCCGGGGGCGAGGCAGCGGTCGAGGAGAGCGAGGTAGCTGATACGCCGGTGGGGCGGCAGGTGGTGGAAGCATCCGGAGTCGTGGATCAGGTCGTACGGACCGGCCAACTCCGCCCCGCCCGACGTCAGGGCGAAGGCGTCCCCGCAGTGGAACCGGGCCTCGGCCCCCGACGCTTCCGCGCGCTCCTCGGCCCAGGCGATCGCCGCCGGGGAGAGGTCGATCGCGTCGACGTCGAAGCCGAGCGAGGCCAGTGCGTGCGTGTTACGTCCGGGGCCGCACCCCAGGTCGAGCGCCCGGCCCGGGGTGATCAGTCCCCGGTCGACGTACGAGACGAGGCTCTCGTCGGGCTTGTCCACGAAGAAGGGCACCGGCTTCGAGCGGTCCCCGTAGAAGTCGTCCCACCACGAGGCGGCGTCGGCGGACCAGCGGTGCGCCTCGGGTGCGAACAGGTCGTCCATGAGCGTCAATACGTCCTCCGTCGTGCGGATGTTCCGGTCCATCCCGTCCCCTTTCCTCATGCGCCCAATTTTACGGATCAGACGGGAGAAAGCCCAGGTCACAGCCGGTCCGACGATCACGCTGGGGGCGCTGGGCGGGGGTGCGGCCGAGCGGGCGACCCCGCACCCCGCCCGCCGGCGGCCAGGGCGTCCGCATGCCCGTCACGGCCCGTCAGGGGGCCTTCCGGGGGCTGCCCGAGGTCCCTTTCCGAACAGATCCCGGGCCGCCCACGGCGCCGTCATGCGCCTACGCCCCCATGGTGACCTTCTCCCCGTCCCGGTCCGCCTCGGTTATCTCGCCGTCGGCTGGCGGCTTCCCCGGGCCGCCGGGTGCACCCTTCGTACCGGAGCCGACCGGGGCCGATCCCCCTTCGCTGAGACCGAACCGCTGATGGAAGGCGCGCAGCGGCCTGGGGGCCCACCAGGTGGCGTGGCCCGTCAGCTTCATCACGGCGGGGACCAGCAGGCTGCGGACCACCATGGCGTCCATCAGGACGGCGAGGGCGATCCCGAGCCCCAGCATCTTGGTGTTGGTGACCCGTGAGGTGCCTATGGCGACCATCACGACCGCGAGGATCACGGCGGCCGCGGTGATCAGACCGCCGGTGCGGGACAGGCCGAAGGCGACCGAGCGTTCGTGGTCGCCGGTCCGGTCGTACTCCTCCTTGATGCGGGAGAGCAGGAAGACCCCGTAGTCCATGGAGAGGCCGAAGGCCACGCAGAACATCAGGACGGGCAGCGTCGTCTCGATGTCCCCCGTACTGGTGAAGGCCAGGATCCCGGCGAGGTTCCCGTCCTGGAAGACCCAGACCACCGCACCGAACATCGCCGTCAGGCTGAGGGCGTTGAGCACGACCGCCTGGATCGGTATGAGCACGCTGCCGGTGAGCAGGAAGACCAGGAGCAGCGTCACCACGACGATGATTCCGATCGCCCAGGGCAACCGGTCCGCGATGGCGTCCTTGGAGTCGACCAGGACCGCCGCCGTGCCCGTCACCGAGGTGTCGAAGGAGCCGGCGGGCATCGCGCGCAGGTCCCGTACGAGCTGCTGCGTCTCCTCCCCGACCGTTTCGCCGTCCGGCAGGACGCTGAAGTACGCGGCCGAGTCCGCCCTGACCGGGCCCTCGACCCGCAGCACGCCCGGGACCTTCTCGATCCGGTCCTTCAGGGCCGCGTACGCGGCGGGCGTCCCCTCCCCTTCGACCAGCAGCTCCAGGCCGCCGCCGGGGCTGCCGGGGAAGCCCTCACGGATGTGCTCCTGGACCACCCGGGATGCGGCGCCGGCGGGGAGCTGGCGGTCGTCCGCCGTACCGAACTTGACGCCGAGGAAGGGCAGTCCGAGGAGGACGAGCCCCACCGTGGTGACGATGGCGAAGACCGGCGCCCTGCGCATCACCAGCTCGGCGAAGCGCGCCCACCCCTTTCCGGTCTCCGGGACGGGGGCCTCTGCGGCTGCCGCGCTCCTTCTGCGGCGCAGCAGACGGCGCAGGTCGAGCGCGTTGACCCGGGGCCCCAGCAGCATGAGCGCGGCGGGCAGCAGGATCAGTGCGGCGGCCGCGGCCAGCAGGACCACGGCGATCCCGGCGTAGGCGAAGGACCGCAGGAAGTACTGCGGGAAGACGAGCATCGCCGAAAGGGACACGGCAACCGTCAGCGCGGAGAAGAGCACCGTGCGTCCGGCCGTGCGCAGCGTCGTGCCGACCGCCGTCCGGGTGTCGGCTCCGGCGTCCAGCTCCTCACGGAAGCGGCGGACGATGAACAGGGCATAGTCGATGGCCAGTCCGAGGCCGAGGGCCGTGGTGAGGTTCATGGCGAAGACGGAGACGTCGGTGAACTCGGTCAGTCCGCGCAGCACGGCGTTGGTGCCGAGGATGGCGACGATGCCGACGAGGAGCGGCAGCATGGCGGCGATCGCACTGCCGAAGACCATGACCAGCAGGACGAGCGTCACCGGCAGGGCGATGAGCTCCGCCCGCAGCAGGTCCTCCTGGATGATCGTCTGCATCTCGTGCTGGACGGCGACGGGCCCGCCGACCGAAACCTTCACCGGGCCGTTCTGCCCGGCGAAGGCGGGAGCGATCCGTTCGAGCGTCTCTCCCGCTTCCGTCTCGTCGCCTCCTATCCGGGCCGCGATGAGCGCTTCCCGGCCGTCCTCGGCGCGCAGGGCGGGCGCCTTGGTCTGCCAGTACGAGGTGATCCCGGATATGCCGTGCTCGGCGGCGAGCCGCTCGGTGAGCCGCGCGGCCTCGGCGGCCACCGCCGGATCGTCGACGGAGGCGGTGCCGCCGTCCACCAGCAGGAGCAGGTTGGGCTGCGAGGCGGGGAACTCCCGCTCCAGCGCCTCGGTGGCATAGGACGACTCGGCGTGGGGGGCCTGCCAGCCACCGCTGCCCATTCGGTCGGCCACGCCGCTCCCGGCGAACACGGCAAGAGCGGTGATCACCAGGGCGGCCAGCAGGGCGATCCGCGGCCTGGCGGTGACGAACCGGGTCCAGCCTCCGACACGCTGCGGGCCGGGGCCGACAGGCCGCGGACCGGGGCCGACACGCTGCGGACCGGGGCCGACACGCTGCGGACCGGACGAACCGGATGGACCGTTGACTTCGGACATGGTGCGGTGTCCCCTTCACCGAGACCCGGGCTGCACAAGGCAGCATGGGTCATTCGTTGCCACTTACACTGGCAAACACGAGTAGTCGCTCGCGTTTCACAAGAATGCGAGCGAGCACTCGCGTTTGTCAAACGCATCATGAAAGCTGGGGATCGTCGTGCCGGAGGCCAGAGCCAAGAAGGGTGCCGCAGGGAACGGCGCGGCCAGGGAACCCGCGGCCGAGGGGACGGCAGACGCGGCGGGAACGGGAAGCACGGCAGGAACGGCCCGCCCGCGCCGCCGCCAGGCCCGCGGCGAGGCGCGCATCGCCCAGCTGCTCCAGGCGGCGGCCAGCGTCTTCTGCACCAGCGGCTACACCGCGTCCAGCACCAACGCCATCGCCCGCGAGGCCGGCGTCTCACCGGGCACCCTGTACCAGTTCTTCCCGAACAAGGAGGCCATCGCCGTCGAGCTCGGCGACCAGCTGCTCCACCGCTGGCGCGACACGTACGGCGCCGCCTTCGACCAGAGCCATATCGAGCTGCCCCTAGACCAGATGCTGGACGCCGTCCTCGACCCGCTGATCGCGTTCAACTGCGAGAACCCGGCGTTCTTCGTGCTGATGCACGGTTCGGAGATCCCCGGCCGGATCACCGAGGAGCACGACACCCTGCACGCCACCATGCTGAGCCGGGTCGAAGAGATCCTCGCCGACTACCTCCCGGACGTCCCCGCCGTCCAGCTCCACCGGGTCGCCGAGATGGCCTTCATGGTGTTCAAGGCCGGACTCGACCTGGTCATGGCCAACGAGGGCGAGGAGCGCGAGGCCTACGTCCGGGAGATGAAGGCCGCCATGTACCGCTACCTGGACCCCCTGATCGGCGACGCCTCACCCCGCCCGGCCTCGCACGCCCGCCAGGACCGCACCCCTTAGAGCCGGAGTCCCGAAGGGCCGGAGTCCCGATCGGTGGCGCCGGGTGCGCCCACATCTCATCTATACCCCCTAGGGGTATAGTCTGGAGTGAGCGAGGGCGCCCCGGGTTCCCCTGTGACCCCCTGCGCCACACTCGTATGACTGACCACCTGTCTGTCCGCCGAAGAGGAGAACGCCATGACCGCCGAGACCGAGCCCACCACCCGTTCCACCGGCTCCTGCTGCTCGCCCACCGGTTCCTGCCACGGTGGCGGTGCCGCCGACGTGCAGATCGAGCCGACGGACTCGGTCACCGCGGTGTACGAGGTGAAGGGCATGACCTGCGGCCACTGCGAAGGCGCCGTGTCGGAGGAGATCTCCGCGCTCGGCGGCGTGACGTCCGTCGAGGCCGTCGCCGCCACCGGCCGGGTCACCGTGTCCTCCAAGGCCCCGCTGGCCGAGGACGCCGTACGCGCCGCCGTCGACGAGGCAGGTTACGAGCTCGTCGGCCGGGCCGCCTGAGCGCCGTCGCGCCACCTTCTCACCGTCGGGCCGGGCCCACCAGCAGATACTGGTGAGGTACGGCCCGACCTGCGTTACCCAGGAGTCCGGACATGGCCAGCACAGCAGCAGCCGGGACCCCGGCCGCGAACGCCTCCGAGGCCGAGCTCACGATCGGCGGGATGACGTGCGCCTCGTGCGCCGCCCGTGTCGAGAAGAAGCTCAACCGGATGGACGGCGTCACCGCCACGGTGAACTACTCGACCGAGAAGGCCCGCGTCACTTTCGCGGAAGGCCTGGAACTGGCGGACCTCGTCGCGACGGTCGAGAGGACCGGCTACACGGCCCGCCCCCTCGCACCCCCGAAGCAGGAGCCCGAGCCCGGCCCCGCGCCGGGGCAGGAGCCCGAGCAGAAGCCCGGGCACTCGTCCGCGCCGGCGCAGGAGCCCGGGCCCACCCCGCCCGACGCATCGGCCGAGGCCGCCGAGGCGGGACAGGCCGCCTCCCTCGCCGCCCTCCGGCAGCGGGTCGTCGTCTCCGCCGTCCTCAGCGTTCCCGTCGTCCTGCTCGCCATGGTGCCGGCGCTCCAGTTCGACAACTGGCAGTGGCTCTCCCTGACCCTCGCCGCCCCCGTCGTCATCTGGGGCGGCCTGCCCTTCCACCGCGCCACCTGGACCAACCTCCGGCACGGCGCGGCCACCATGGACACCCTTGTCTCGATGGGCACCCTCGCCGCCTTCGGCTGGTCGCTGTGGGCCCTGTTCCTCGGCGACGCGGGGATGCCCGGCATGCGGCACGGGTTCGGCCTCACCGTCTCGCGCGCCGACGCGGGCTCCACGATCTACCTGGAGGTCGCGGCCGGGGTCATCACCTTCATCCTGCTGGGCCGCTACCTGGAGGCGCGCGCGAAGCGGAAGTCCGGCGCCGCGCTGCGGGCGCTGATGCGTCTGGGCGCCAAGGACGTCGCCGTACTCAGGGGCGGTACGGAGGTACGCGTCCCGGCCGGCCGGCTCGTCGTCGGTGACCGCTTCGTCGTACGCCCCGGGGAGAAGATCGCCACCGACGGCAGGGTCGTCGAGGGAAGCTCGGCCGTCGACGCGTCGATGCTGACCGGCGAGTCCGTCCCCGCAGAGGT